>JACPOZ010000065.1 GCA_016191235.1 Gammaproteobacteria bacterium | reverse complement strand
GAGGAACGACGCACAAACAACTCCATGACACGGCCGGACCCGTTTGATAGCATCCGCCCGTTCAAGCCAGCCATTCGCATTGTACATTGCTGTGCACCGCATCGACCCGGACGGGCATGCCACTGCCCGATCCGAACGGTCGAGGGAGTTGCCCGTGCTCCGGCCACCCAGTTCATGGCGGATCAAAATCCTGTGCTTCCTTCGCGCCCTTTCCCTATCGGTTCATCACCCTGTTTCACACATAAAGCGTCATCTTCTCTGGGGCCTATTCCTCTGTCTATTTGCCCTTGTCCCGCCGGTTCGCTCCATCTCCCAAGGCGTGGGAGAGGAACGATCCTTATGGGTAGGTGAGAAACAGAAGATTATCCAGGTCTCCGTGGAGGATGGACACCCTCTTTTAGAAATTCCCGCCGATCATCTTGAAGATATCGCGGCAGATAATCAACGGGGTGTCCTGTGGGTGGGAACGAGGAAAACGGTGATCCAGTACACCTTCGAGGGCAACGAGGTGTTCCGATACCTGTTGAATCCACCGGTGCCGGAGGATGACGACTGCGATGAAAATGGCGGTAACGATTGCGATGAAGAAGAGAGCGAGCGGTTGGTCCATGTCTCGCTGGACCCTCGGGACGGCTCCTTATGGATCGGCGCCAAAGATCAACTGATCAAGCTTTCGGCCGGCGGGCAGAAACTCTTCAGCACACAAACGCTCGAAAAGATCCGGGATGTCTCGGTGGATATCGCGGATGACACCGCCTGGGCGGGTCTACAGGATCGAGTCCTTCATTATGCATCGGACGGAAGCCTTCTGCTGAGCCTCAAGATCGAGAAAGGGAATGCCCTTCAGGTTCTCGCGGCAGATCCGAAATCCCACGCCCTCTATCTTGGAACCAAGAAGGAGCTTATCAAGCTGAGTCAGGGAGGCGTCGAGCAGCTCCGTATCACGGAGGCGTCCGACATTCAGGACCTGAAGACCGACATGACGGACGGTTCCGTTTGGCTCGTGACGAAGAAGAAGGTGTACCGATACAATGCCGATGGTCAGAAACAGTTCGGCCTGGATCCGTGCCCTCATGATCTCGAAGGAGAAGCCGGGAACGATGAGAGCGACAGGAACGATGATGATGAAGAGAGCATCCGGTGCGAGGATAACTTGATCACGCTTGCGCCGAATCCATCCGACGGAACCGGCTGGGCGGCCTGGCGAAAGACGCTTCTGAAATTAAGCCCGACCGGGGAGGCTCTCCTCTGGCTTGACGGATTCAAGCAGATCCAGGCCCTGGACATCGGGCTTCCGACGTTGGCCGTGAAGATCACCGAGCCTGCGAATGGCTCCGTGGTGGGAGTTCCCACAGTCACGGTGAAGGGAACCGTCACCGATCCGACGGCGACCGTCACGGTCAACGGCTTGGAGGCCACGGTGGTGGGACAGGGCTTTGAGGTTCAGGCTGTTCCGTTGCGCCTCGGACTGAATGCGATTACCGCTACAGCGACCAACTTAGCGGGTTTAACGGCTTCGGACAGCCTTGAGGTGACATATCGGCCGCCGCTAAGCGTGACGATTGATTCGCCGCCGGATGGCGCGGCCTTCTCAGTCTCCCGGATCAATGTCAGCGGAACCGTGAGCGACCCGCTTGCGAGAATCTTGGTCAATGGCATTGAGACCACCATTGCAGGGAGCCGCTTCACGGCCGTCGGGGTTCCGTTAACCCTCGGCGAGAATATGATTACGGCATTGGCCCTGGATGCATTCGGCCGGACGGCCTCCAACACCGTGAAGGTCCGATATGCCTGGCTTGATATTTTGATCACCTCCCCATTGAACGGCGAGGTCTTCACGACGTCACCGATTGAGGTCCAGGGCACGGTGAGCGACCTGCAAGCTTATGTGGAGGTGAACGGGATCGAGGCCGGCGTTTCCACGGATGGACATTTTGCCGCCTCCGGCATCCTGCTGTCTGCCGGCCTGAATGCGATCACGGCCCAGGCCACGAATTCTGCGGGGCAGTCCGATGCCGATACGGTTCAGGTCGTCTATCAACCGCTTCCCGTGGCGTTAACCGTCGGCATTCTGTCCCCGGAGGAAGGCGCGATGTTGGAGACGCCCCGTTTTACCGTGACCGGCACGGTCAGCGATCCGACCGCCACCGTTCTGGTCAATGATACTCTGGCCCAGCACGATGAGAACCTGTTCACGGCCAATATCTATGTTTGCGAGGGACCGGGCCCGGTTCCGGTCGCATTTCAGCGGCTGGCACAGGCTACACCCGGGAGTTGTACCATCACGGTGACGGCCTATTCCAGCGATGGGCAGACCGTCACAAGTACCCGCATCTATACCTATGTGCCATCCGAAGATCCCTTGACGGTCACCCTCACGGATCCTGTTTCTTCTCATGTCGTCACTTATTCTCCGATTAGGGTCACCGGAAAAATCCATGATGTCCTTTCGGCCTTCTCACCCACCGTCGTTACCGTGAACGGGATTGCCGCGACGGTCTTGGGAGATACCTTTACCGCATCGGTCCCGCTGGCGGATGGGGTCAACGCTCTTACGGCCCATGCCCAAAACATGGTGGGGCATGATGCGTATGATACGATACGATTAATCTATGAGCCGGCCACCAAACCCTTGACCGTTTCGATCACCTCCCCCCTGGACCGATCCATTGTAAATTTTTTCCCCATCTCTGTCTCTGGGATGTTCAGCGACAGCAGCGCCAAGGTAGACGTCGACGGGATGCCGGCCGATCAGGACTTCCGGAGCTTTATCGTACCCGCCTTCCCTCTTTCGATCGGAGCCAACCTCATCACGGCCACGGCCGTCCGACCCAACGGGGAAACGACCACGGCCGGCATCCAGATCACTTATGACCCGACTTATCCCTCGCCGCCGGCGCCTGTATTGGGCGAACTCCCCCGGTATGCGGCCAGGCCTTTCATAGAGATTTCCGGATTAACCCTTCCCTCCTACGCCGCCGAGGTTATTGTCAACGGCGCCAGCCAGGGGGTAATGCGCGCGGATTCAGCGGGCCTGTTTAAAGGAACGGTAGCCCTGCCCAATGAAGGCCCGAACCATCTCTCGGCCCGGGCGGTCGATTCCTCTGGGAACAAGAGCCCCCTTTCAGCGGAAGCCGTTGTGATCCGGGATACGATCAAGCCTCGGATCCAACGGGGGGTGTTTTACATCGAGATTTTGAATCTTGCCGTCTCTCGAGTCAACATCGCGGCTCAAACAGAGGCGCGGGCTCAAGTCGAGATGACAATCGATAGCGATCCGGATTATCATTATCGGGTCACGGCTGATGAGCAGGGCATATTTGTGATTCCGACGCATCTTAGCGCCGGCGAGCATATCCTGCAGATCGTTACGACGGATAAGGCCGGGAATACAGCCACGACGGGGGAAATGCATACGGTTTATGATCCATGGAGCAGTCGACCGGTGCCGCCCCGAATGGATCCGATCCCCAACCCCGTTAATGAGAGCAGCCTCGCGGTGGAGGGAAACGCCTATGCCTATTTCCCGGTCGAGGTCTACCGAAACAATGAACTGCTGGGCACGGTTCAGGCCAACGCACGGGGGCGATTCAAATTGGAAGGCGTGAGCCTGAATCCCGGTCAAAATATTCTCAAGGTCCGGCAGAAAGAAATGCTGTTGTCGGGACCGCGGCTCGCTTTTCTTGAGGCTGCGGACTCTCCGGAAGTGGTGGTGGATGTCATCCCCGGGACTCCAGCAAGGCCGGAGGTGAAGATCGATTTTCCGGTCAACGGCGCGGTGACGGATGCGGCGTTCCTTCCGCTGAGGGGAATGGTCAATGCTTCTCCCGATACCATCCTACGGCTTAACGGCTATTATTATAAATATGGCTATGCCCAAAATCTTAACGGCCGATTTGTAAGCAACCAGAAGGTCCCCCTTCTCCCCGGAGAGAACACGTTATGGATTGAAGCGGTCGCGCCGGATGGTTCAAGGGGCGTGGATAAGATCACGGTTTATTCCAGACGGGATGCCCCGGTTCCGTCGGTTCGAGTGGACAGTCCGGCGGAAGGAAAAGAGGTCTTTGATCCATTTATCACGGTATCCGGCGCCGTTGGAGATCCGGTCCGGAGGGTGATCGTCAATGAAGGGGAGGCCGACTTAAACAATGGCATTTTTACAGGCCCGATCAATCTCTTTAGCGGATATACGGATGACCCGGATCCGAGGTATGAACGCACGGTAACCGCCTGGGCCATCGATGCCGACGGCAAAATCGGCCACAAGGATGTTCATTTAAGGTACCGGTTTGTTCCCACTCCCCAACTATTCATCGCCTCACCCGGCGACGGTCAAATTGTGGCTTCATCCCCGATCACAGTCACCGGAACGGTGCATGATGCCTTTGAGGTCACCGTGAATGGGGTCTCGGCCCAGATCACGGGGGATCAATTCACGGCCGAGGTGGGTCTTCAGCCGGGCTCAAACGTACTGATGGTCAAAGCCAGAAATACCGCCAAGGCCGCGATCCAGACGGTGCGGGTGACCTATGACCCAGGCACGGTGACACTGCAATCGATCGCAATCAATCCGGCGGTCGCCTCGATCCCTCTCGGAGCAACGCTTCAGCTTCGTGCTATTGGGACATATAGCAATGGGCTTACGGCGGATCTCACAGGAAGCAGCGTCTGGATGAGTAGCAACAGTTCTGTGGCCATCGTAAATGCCGGGTGGGTGACCGGAAAAAACCAGGGCGCCGTCACGATCACGGCCACGTTACAAGGAATAACGACAAGCCTCCCACTCCTTGTGGGCCCCCCGACACTTCAATCGATCCGAGTGGCGTATGAATTTGTAGCGAGCAGCGGGACGCTCTATTTGACGGACAATCCGAAGCTGATCATAGGCGAAACTCTGCAATTCAAGCCATTTGGGGTATACAGCGATGGGTCCCTTGTAGATATCAGCTCTCAAGTAACCTGGACCAGCACGAATTCATCTGTTGCAACCATCAATGCAGCCGGTCTATCGACGGCTGGCACCCCCGGCGCCACCCAGATCACGGCGACCAATGGGCCCGTTACGGGGAGCAGCGCACTGACGGTGAGCCCATCACCCATGTATATCTTCATCACCTCGCCTGTTGATGGGAGCATTGCGAACAGGCCAAGCGTGACCGTCACCGGGTCCATTCTTAGCAGCGTCCCTGGGATTGGAGTCGCTGTGAATGGTGTGGCGGCAACGGTTTCCGGTAATACCTTTACGGCCAATCCTGTGCCGTTGACGGACGGGGCCAATACGATCACAG
>JACPOZ010000013.1 GCA_016191235.1 Gammaproteobacteria bacterium | reverse complement strand
GCCACGATGCGCGCAAAGCTCGTCCACGACACAAACTCCATAAGTTGCGCGAACAGCGTCTTGCCCAGATTCATAGTCCACCTCCAGAGAAATTGATCTCTGGAAATTACTCGAATTGGGATATGCGAAAATTGATTTCAAATCGGCACCAAAATAAATTGCTCTGCAACCCGCGCCAATACTCAATCTTGGCTCGGAAATTTTTAACTTAACCGGACACTAGTGACTTTACTCTATTTCTAATTGCGGGCGGTGCCTGCCCTGCGTGGACTCATATGCCATTCCAAACATCTTCTTCGACACGGGTCAGAACATCTTTTGCAAAACCCGTTGTTTCTTGCAGCTTGGAGAGCATTGATTGGCCAGCGCCTGATTCTTCATTTATGTCCAGCACTATTCCTTCGGTCGGCGCATCTACAGTATTGGCAGGGAGAGTTCCATTATGCCCCTGGGGTATCCTGCCTTTTTCATGTGTGTGTGTGTGTGTGTGTGCGCTCTTTTACGGGTGGCTGCAATTCCGCTTCAGAAGAAAATACCATCCGCACAGGAATCACGCCGCCACCTGTTGCCATTGTGTTACCTCAACCACGGCATGTTTGCGACGTGCGTCCGCGACTATGCCTTCCAGTTTTTCTGCTACAGGGTCATCAATCCATGCATCTCCGCATTTTGTACAGACAAATGCAGGAACATCCCTGACAACTACTACGCCGGTTTTCAAATCAACAGCAAAGGTGGTGGTGCCCAGATGCTTTTCACCACCGCAAAGCGGGCACTGCCCAAGGTTGTCGCTCATGATTTTTTCCTCCTAAGCCTAAAATCCGGTTCGACATATTCAAGATCTGGCCGGTATGCGGTGATCACATGGCCTATCCGGGCAAACAGGGTAAAACGTCCGTTCTCACCCTCCGGCCTACGCCTGAAACACTTCCTCCAATGTCTTGGCGTCCAGAATCACTTCCGCCCACTGCTCCAGTTGCGTGCGGTCGGCCTGGGCGAGCCGGGCTTCTGCCCAAGGCGGCAAGACGCCGAAACGGCGGGCCAATTGGCGTTTTAGCAGCAAAAGCTCGCCTTGCTGGAGGCCTTGCTGGATGCCCCGTTGGAGGCCTTGTTGGAGGCCTTGTTGGAGGCCTTGCTCTTTCCATTCCTCGGTCCATTCGATGACACGTTCTGCTAACATGGTTTGTACCTCATGTAGTTCATTCATTTCAGGTATATTCACCCCGGGCATACGTCCCCGCAGGAGGACACGCGTTATCCATACCGTGAAGGCGCGCCTTAAGCCCGTCTGTTCTGGCGCCTTCAACCAGTCCACCAGGGCGCCGATTACCGCGCCCATGTCTTGCGGCTGGCGGCTCTTTTCCAGCCGGAACAGCGCGGCGGCCAGGTTGCGCAGGGGCAGCAAGTCCGATTCGTCGCAGGCGCCTTCATCCAGCAGGAGATAGCGGAGCTGGGGCCGGTAATGCGCCAATCCGCCTGGCACGACTTCGATCAGGTCGACGATGTCTTTAGCAGCGTTCCAGCGCTTGCTTCCATTATATAGTACGATGGGTAACACTGGCGGCAGTTTGCCGGTTGCAGTCAGTTTGCCGCCCCGGATCAGTTCCTGGTAGAGCAGCCCCATATAGGTCATCATACGCACCGCCATGAAGGTGTCGACGGTGGATTGAAATTCCAGCAGCAGATAGACGTATAACCAGTCTCGACCCCACCTGACCCGCCAGATCACGTCGTCTTCACGATCACGCAGGTCGTCGCTCACGAAGCTGGCGCTGACCTTTTCCAGCGTGGAGAAGTCCAGCTCGCCCACCCACGCCTCCCGCACAAATCCGCGCAGCAGATCTTCCACCATGCGCGGGTGGGAAAACAGCAGTTTGTAGCTGTTGTCGTGGGTCGTCATTACTGAATCACGCCGTCATGCCTTTTACTTCCTCTATTCCTATTCAGCGCTATTAATGGCCCGGTGTTTATAACTATTTCCTGCGGTCCGGGCATGCCTGGCGTCCGACGCCAATTTTTCTTCGTTAATAAGAGATCATGTCCACGCCATAGCGATGCAAGCTGAGCAGAAAAGTCACCCGGTCAACACCGGCCAACTGTGCTGCCATGCCTGATGAGATGCGCTTCATCTCAAACAGCTTCACCGCCATGGCCATGCGCGCTTCATGCTCGAATTCCTCAGGTGTTTCTTGAAGTGCATCCGGCAGTGTTTCCGGATATTCGATATTAAGCTGCATGACTATACTCCGTGGTTTTGCCGTATCAAGTGGTCTAAATGGGATTAGACTTGATTTCCATATTCATCCCAGTGCGTTAGCCCCCTACTGTAATTGAAGCGTCTGGGCAACTGCGCATCAATGATAAACTTCATGCAACCAGGCGTTCCAGCCGTTTCACATGCGCAAGCCTTGCGGCAAACCCGAGAACAGCGAGAATATCCTCCCGTTCCAGGTCTTCGTAATCCGCCAGAATTTCATCAATGGACATGCCGCCGGCAAGCCATTCGAGCACGGTTTCCACCGGATAGCGCAGGCCACGAATACACGGTTTACCATGGCAGATGGCGGCATCGACGGTGATACGGTCATAAATGTGCTGTGTTTGTCCCATAAAAGTTTTTTCCTTGAAGCACCACTATTTTACTGCACGAAAGGGGAAAATGGGGCGGACTATTTTAATATTCATCTTCCGTGCGTTAGCCCCTGCTGTAATTCTTGATGGGCGGGTTGCCAGTCATTCATCTCACCAGGATGCAAAAAGAAGCACACCCCTCTTCGTAAGGGCCACGACATAGGCAATCACTTCGGGCTGCGTTGAACAGCGATGCGCGGCGCTTGATGCCATGCACTTCATAGCCTTTGTGGAGCAGAAACTCGGCAAGGTATGCCCCATCTTGTCTGGTGGTGCCGGTACACATGCGCGTTTAGTCATGTCTTTTTTGCTTTACTCTATTTCTAATTGCGGGCGGTGCCCGCCCCTGCGTGGACTCATACCCATGATCAGCACACCCTCTCCCTACCCTCTCCCACGCGTGGGAGAGGGGGAAAGAGCCGAACTCAAAGGCATTGACCCTGTACCCTTTCAGCATCGCGGAGGCAAAGCGCCGGAAATCGTCCGCATGGTTGATCAACACGCATCTGCCACAGGTTCTATTCCGAAAGTTGCAACGATTCAAAAACCAACCCATCTACCGATGAGAAAGATTGATCGTTTGTCAACAAGACCGTACCCTGGATTAGTGCGCTGGCAGCGATAATGGCATCCGGGAGTTTTAATCGATTTTTGCGGCGCAACCTGATTGCTTCATCTCGTACTGCATCTGTTAAATTAACCCGGTCAAGTAAAAGCAATAGGTCACGTATTTTCTGTTCTTCCCCGGCGGATATGCCAGAAAACGATAGCAGTTCAATTTCAGTGATAATTGAAGCGCTGTACTGCCCATCAGGCAGAGGAAAGACAAGACGCCCACTTACCAGATAAATAACGGCATTGGTGTCTAGCAAATAGCGCCTATTCAATTCCACTCCGAACGCACCTTTTTCTGGTATTCGACACCATCAATCCCATTAAACGCGGTGACAGTCCCTGCGAACTGCATCAACATTTTTGCATTTGTATCTGTAGCATTTTTACCAGCTGCATTTTCTTCCAGCACTATCACTAGCTCATGCCGCCCAAGACAAACCGTTTCCGGCAGCTTAATAGTGACAAGCCTATCCGGCAAAACCTCATACTCAATGTTTAATGTCAGCATGATTTTTCTCCTTTGCATCCGTGTTGCCAATAATTAAGTGGGAAAATGGGCGCAGACTATTTCCATGTTCATCTTCCGTGTGTTAGCTCTCTACTGTAATTCTTGATGGGCAGTTGCCAGTCATTCAGTTTATCAGGATGCAAAAAGACGCGCACCCCTTCTTCGTGAGAACCGCGACGATGCGCGTTTAGTCATGCCGCAAGCCTATCTGTTTCGCATAGTTTTGGATACGTGCAACAACATCCAGCAGCATTTTCGTGGCTGGGTCGGCAGATTGCAGCGCTTCGAAAAACAGTTCTTCGGATGACATGTA
Source organism: Gammaproteobacteria bacterium (assembly GCA_016191235.1). GTDB lineage: Bacteria > Pseudomonadota > Gammaproteobacteria > Ga007554 > LNEJ01. The sequence goes on along the minus strand of JACPOZ010000013.1, from coordinate 71,244 downwards.
TTCATGCACCAGGAGATTCCTGAGTTTTCTGGCGCCGATAAACTCTTCCGCGCTTTCCAGCCAGCCCATGCGTTCTGCGTAAGCAAGTACATCGAGAAGAGATTTGGGTTGCGCCCCGACCAGGGCCGAAAAACGTGGCAGCAGCTTGTCGCCAATATGATCTTGCAGCCGACCGAAACGCCCAATGAAGGCATCTATCTTTTCTGCAAGGTCTTCGCGCTCAGGAAGTGAGCGAACCCATGCCAGATCAATAGGCAGGGCATACAGGGTGCGATGGGTGTAGGCCAGATGGGCTGCCTCGCGTTCTGCCAGGTCCAGTGCCAGGCGGGCGTTATCGGCATGTTCGGGAAGGTAAGCGAGGCTCACAACTGGGCTCCGTTTTGTTTGGCGATGCGGAATATCGGCGTTTCGGGTGTACGCATGTCTTTGAGCAGGATGTCAAGTTTGCGGTCGCCCAGCGCCATGACAAGTGCGCCTTCCAGCCGACAAAGGGCCTGGACGCGATTGGGGACGATGTGGTCTGTCTCGATGTAAAGGTCAATGTCGCCACCGCGTGCGGTGTCGTCCATGCGGGAGCCAAACAGCCAGGCTCGGGCATCCGCCCCCATGATGCGGGCTACGGTATTGCGTATGGCGGTTTGTTGGGTTTGGGTCAGGCGCATGGGGTGGGCGACTCTTGCGGTGTTGATACTTCACATTTCATCGGCTGACGGCAGTTGCGTGGGTAAATGCAGGACGAGCCGAGAAACAGCAGCCTTTTTACTCCTGCTCGCCAGGATTCATGAATGACGTTGGTCTGGATCGCTAGATTCTGATAAATAAAATCAGCAGGATAAGTGTTGTTGGCATGAATGCCACCCACCTTGGCTGCGGCCAGGAAAACATATTCGGGTTGTTCTTTCTCGAAGAATTCCCGTACCGCGCGTTGATCGGTGAGATCCGGTTCGGCGTGGGTGCGGGTGATAATGTTCGTGTAAGGACCCCTCCCCTCACCCCTGCCCTCTCCCTCCGTGGGAGAGGGTGATGTTAGGCGCCGCATCAGGGCGGAGCCAACGAGGCCATGGTGACCGGCAACGTAAATTCTGGCAGATTTATCCATGTTGCGTTTTTAATCTCAATTCTATGCAGGCCTGATTTTCTTGAAGCAAGGCATGTTCGATGACACTCCTGTGCTGAAGTAGCATATTTAGAACTACCCCTTTTGGCGGTTCTTGCGCATCCCTGCGCTCACCGCACTTGGGCATCCTGCCCGGCGCCTGATTTGACGTTTTCAGCCAGATGACTTGAGGCGGGCGCCCTTTTACGATGGCCATATCTTCAAAATCAGCATCGCGTGTCACAATAACAAAACCATTTTTTTTAGAGAATTCCCATATGTCATTGGCTTAACATCTGTTTCAAAATCCTGGATTCCCGCCTTCACGGGAATGACGAATTATTAGAGGTGCGCACAAGTCGTCTCGACAAGTTTTCGTCGAGCAACAGCTTCATTCGATTGCTACCGAATACACGTTGTGTTCCCTATCAGCCGCATAGGCCAGGCAAGCTCTGATATCGGCTGGCTCCAGCTCTGGAAAGTCTTCCAGAATTTCAACCTCAGTCATGCCATCCGAAAGCATCGCCAGAACATCATAAACACTGATGCGCAGCCCGCGAACACAAGGCCGCCCCCCCCGCTTTCCGGGCTCAAGAAAAATTCTTTGCGTGTGTTGCATCTTTCAGACTCCCCGGTTGTTACTCATGGCAATTCAGTACCGAATAGCCATGTTTCTTGACCAACTCATCAGCAAAGGTAGTGGCGCCTAGTTGCTTTTCACCACCGCAAAGCGGGCACTGTCCAAGGTTGTCGCTCATGATTTTTTCCTCCTAAACCTAAAATCCGGTTCGACATATTCAAGATCTGGCCGGTATGCGGTAATCACATGACATATCCGGGCAAACAGGGTAAAACGCCCGTTCTCACCCTCCGGCCTACGCCTGAAACACCTCTTCCAATGTCTTGGCGTCCAGAATCACTTCCGCCCACTGCTCCAGTTGCGTGCGGTCGGCCTGGGCGAGCCGGGCTTCTACCCAAGGCGGCAAGACGCCGAAACGGCGGGCCAATTGGCGTTTTAGCAGCAAAAGCTCGCCTTGCTGGAGGCCCCGCTGGAGGCCTTGTTGGATGCCCTGCTCTTTCCATTCCTCGGTCCATTCGATGACACGTTCTGCTAACATGGTTTGCACCTCATGCAGTTCATTCATTTCAGGTATATTCACCCCGGGCATACGTCCCCGCAGGAGGATGGGAAAACAGCAGTTTGTAGCTGTTGTGTGGGTCGTCATCGAGGAATCACACAGTCATGGCAGTGGATCTACCAATGGTAACGCTTCTATGCCAGCTTCCGGTACCGCTGTGTTATTCGACCGCCCAGCACTGACCTCACGCCGCAAGCTCTCGATCTCTTCCCGCAGCATTTCATATTCCGCCATTTTGCGCTTGAGAAAGCGGGCGGTGACCTTGGCCTTTTCTTCCATGCCCATAGGGGTGAGAAAATAGGCGTAGGCGGCCTTGTTGTTGCTGTTGCGAAAATTTTTGGCCTTTATCAGGCCTCTGCCGATCAGTGCCTTGAGGCAATAGTTGGTCTTGCCCAGACTGACGCCCAGCACCTCGGCGATCGCGCGCTGGCTGATGTGCGGATCTTCCTGCAGCAGTTTCAGAATCTTGTAGTGGCTCTCGTCGTCGATCATTCAGGAAGCAATCGTATCATTCGTTCAACAAATGAACTAATGATACGGGCCAAAATGAGAATGTCAACAGGAAATCACTGGAACTCTAAAAATGGCCTCCACCATCGCGCTGCTGCGAGGCTGCTACAAACCCAGTGGCGGCGCGTGGTCAACCGTTGCATTGCTCTATGAAACGAAGATGTGCTTGCCCTGGCTTTGCAAGCATAATCGATTAAGCAGCCAGCAAGACCATGTTAGTATTCACGGCTGTGATCCTTAATACTACCCGAGAAGACCACCGCATCGCCTGGCTCACTGCGCTGGCGATCACCATTCACATTGCGGAAAGCGCCCTCCCCAGCCCGCTGCCGGGCGTTAAGCCGGGGCTTGCCAATGTGATTACTCTTTTGGCGCTGCTCCAGTTCGGGTGGTCTACAGCTGCATGGATAACAGGGTTGCGGGTGCTGGTGGGCAGCCTGCTGATGGGCACGTTCCTCTCGCCCACATTCATGCTCAGCCTGAGCGGCGCACTGGTCAGTATCATTACGCTCGGACTGGCCAACCAGCTATCAAGGTGGTTGCCGGGGCGTGGCTTTGGGCCAGTCGGTTACAGTGTGCTCGCTGCCATGGCGCATATGGCGGGCCAATTCTACGCTGCTTATATGTTATTCATTCCACATCCAGGGCTGCTTCATCTCCTGCCGGTGCTGATGACTGCATCGGTGATCTTTGGCATAGTGAGCGGTATGATAGTCCATATGACGTTGAGCCGGATCCGCAATTAACCTTATGGCTGCTGTACACCCGCATTCGCCAATCACATCGACCGACCGTCTCGGTCTGACGCTTTTTTTTGCTATCGTCATACACGCACTGATCATTCTTGGCATCTCTTTCAGTCAGGAAATGGCCAAAAACAAACCCGAGAACACGCCCACGCTGGAAATCATCCTGGCGCACACGCCCACCAAAGCAAAGGTAGAAAACCCTGATTTCCTGGCGCAGGCGCATCAGGAAGGCGGCGGCACGAGCGAGGCCAAACACCGTCCGACTGCCCCTCCTCCCTCGCTTCTACCAGCGCCCGTCACGGGCAACGCGCCGGTGAACCAAGCGCCTGCGGCTTTTCAGGCCACCGTTGCGCCTCAAGCCCCTCAAATAACCACGCTACGCAACCCTGCGCAGCAAGCCGTATCCGCTGATGAGCCGTCACCCGCCCCTCATGTAACCTCCAGCGCTGCGGAACTGGTGATGCGCAGCAGGGAAATCGCCCGGCTGGAAGCCGAACTCAGCGAATCGGTCCAAGCCTATGCGCGCCGCCCCAAGCATCGTTTCATCTCGGCCAAGACGGCGCAATACCGCGATGCCGCCTATCTGGCGGCGTGGCAAGCAAAGATCGAGTCGATTGGCACACTCAACTACCCCGAGGAAGCCCGGCGCCGGAACATATCCGGCGAACTGCTGCTGGATGTCGCCTTGAACCCGGACGGTACACTGAACGCCATTTCGCTACGCCGTTCCTCCGGCTACCAGGCGCTGGACGACGCCGCAAAACGTATTGTCCAGCTTGCCGCGCCCTTCAGTCCCTTCCCTGATGGGATGCGCAAGGATACCGACGTCCTGCATATCACGCGTACCTGGCAATTTCTCGGCAACCGGCTTGAAACGGGACAGTAATTTCCTGCGCATCCACCTTGTCACTAGCCACCTTTGTAGCCGATACTACCCACATGACCGAATCCATCTCACTGACCAACCAGTTCCTGATCGCCATGCCTGCGTTGGCGGACCCGAATTTTTTCCACAGCGTCACCTATATTTGTGAGCATACTCCTGAAGGGGCGCTGGGCATTGTCATCAATCACCCGCTGGATATCAGACTCAGTGACGTGCTTCAGCATATGGGCATCGAAGCCGCCACACCCGCCATCGCTAGTCTGCCAGTATTCATGGGCGGACCGATGCAACGTGAACGGGGCTTTGTTATTCACCGGCCCACTGGCACGTGGGACAGCGCATTGAAAGTGTCGGACATTGGCGTTGCCAGTTCGCGCGACATCCTGGAGGCGATTGCGCGGGGAGAGGGACCGGAACAATTGCTTATAGCGTTAGGCTATGCCGGATGGGGGCCGGGGCAACTGGAGCAGGAGCTGGCGGATAACGCCTGGCTGAACGGTCCGGCTGATCCCACTATTCTGTTCAATATTCCTAGCGAACAACGCTGGCAGGCTGCTGCGGCACTGTCAGGTATTGACCTGAACCGGCTCTCCGGTGATGTTGGACATGCCTGATGGACAAGCCGCTTGATACATAAAATCAAACGGTTAAATATGATTTTTAATGTAACACATCCATGCATCAAGAGGCCTCTGAGTTTCTCAGAGGCCTCTACACGTATTTTCTGAGATGCCACCCAGACAGCCCCGGACATTTCTTGGCTTTGACTTCGGCATGAAACGCATCGGTGTGGCAACTGGACAGGATCTGACCCTTACAACCACCTCGCTGGAAGTCTTGCCTGCCACTGATGGCAAGCCGGACTGGGACGTTGTCTCGCGCCTGATCGACACATGGCGCCCGGATGCGTTGATTGTCGGCATGCCTTTGAGCATGGACGGCAGCGAAAACGACATGACGCACGCCGCACGCCGTTTTGGCAATCGGCTGCGGGAGCGTTATCATTTGCCTGTGCATATGATCGACGAACGCCTATCATCGCTAGAGGCTGAGCAGCTCCTGGCTACGCCGGGCAAGCGACGCCCAAGAACCGGCAAACAGAGAGTGGATGCGGTGGCCGCGCGGGTCATCCTGCAAACATGGATGGCTGAACAGCAAACAAAAACATTAGCAACAAAAGGCACAGAGCAATGAACCAGCTACCCGACATCGATCAGCTGCTCGCCAAAATGGCACAGGATTTAAAATCGCGCATGGACACCCTGCATGTGCGCGATCCCGCCATGGTCGGCATCCATACGGGTGGGGTATGGGTCGCGCAGCGGCTGCACAGCCTGATGGGCTTGAGCCAACCCCTCGGCAGCCTGGATATTTCATTTTATCGCGATGATTTCATGCGCATCGGCATCAACCCCCAGGTCAAGCCTTCGCATCTTCCTTTTAACGTGGATGACCGCCATATCATACTGGTCGATGACGTGTTGTATACCGGACGCACCATCCGTGCCGCGTTCAATGAAATCTTCGACTATGGTCGCCCCACCGCCATCACCCTGGCGGTATTGATCGAACGCGGTGGGCGTGAACTACCGATCCAGGCCGATGTGGCAGGCCAGCATATGGAACTGGACGCAAACACCCATATCAAGCTCACGGGACCTGAGCCATTGGCGTTGCGTCTGCAAACAGTCCGTTGACAACATCCATATAGCCCAATAGATACAGAATACGCGACATGAGACGCCACAATATACAGCTCGACAAAAACGGCCGTCTGCGCCACTTTCTAACCATTGAGGGTCTGAACCGCAAACTGCTGGTGGAGATACTGGACACCGCCGAATCGTTTTCCGGCGTCACCGCGCAATCCATCAAGAAAGTCCCCCTGCTGCGCGGCAAGACCATCGTCAATCTGTTCTTCGAAGCCAGCACGCGCACCCGCACCACCTTTGAACTCGCCGCCAAGCGCCTCTCAGCGGACGTGCTTAACATCAATGTCGCGGCCTCGGCGACAAGCAAGGGCGAAAGCCTGCTCGACACGCTGCACAACCTTCAGGCGATGCACTGCGATATGTTCGTGGTGCGCCACGACCGCAGCGGTGCGGCGCACTTTATCGCCCAGCATGTGGCACCGCACATCAGCGTGATCAATGCCGGTGATGGCCGCCATGCGCATCCTACCCAGGCGATGCTGGACATGTTCACCATTCGCCGCCATAAAAAGGACTTTGCGCCGCTCAATATCGCCATCGTCGGCGACATTCTGCATTCGCGAGTGGCGCGCTCGCAGATACATGCACTGACCACGCTCGGCGTCAACGAGGTGCGCGTCATCGGGCCTGAAACCCTGATGCCCGCTGATGTCGAGGCCCTCGGTGTGCATGTCCACCACGATCTGCGCGAGGGATTGCGCGATGTTGATGTGGTGATCACGCTGCGCCTGCAACACGAACGCATGCGCGGCGCTTTGCTGCCCAGTGAACATGAATACTTTCGTCTTTACGGGCTGACTGAAGAAAAACTTGCACTCGCCAAGCCGGATGTCATCGTCATGCACCCCGGCCCCATCAATCGCGGCGTCGAGATCGACTCGGCGGTTGCCGACGGCACACGCTCCGTGATCCTTGAGCAGGTCACACATGGCATCGCGGTTCGCATGGCGATCATGTCGATGGCCATGTCCTCTCGCGCGAATCTTGAAGGAGAGATCATCTGATGCGCCTGCGCATTACCAACGGACGTGTTATCGACCCTGCCAACGCCATTGATGGCGTGCAGGATGTTTTCATCGCCGACGGCCGCATCCAGGCCATCGGCAGCGATTTTCAAGGCTTTACTGCGGAACGCGAGATCGACGCCACCGGCCTGATCGTTTGCCCCGGCCTGGTAGACCTGTGCGCACGCCTGCGCGAACCTGGCCAGGAACATAAGGGCACCATCGCCAGCGAAACCTTCGCGGCAGCCAGCGCGGGCATCACTACCCTGTGTTGCCCGCCGGATACTGACCCCGTGATCGACACCCCCGCAGTCATCGAGCTCATCCGCAACCGCGCCGAGGCGGCAGGATACGCACGGGTTGTACCGCTGGGCGCACTCACCGAAGGGTTGGCGGGGGAAAGTTTGAGCGCAATGGCGGCACTAAAAGCGGCAGGCTGCGCCGGGGTCAGCAATGCTCTGCACCCTGTCACCAATGCCCACGTGTTGCGCTGCGCCATGGAATACGCAGCCACGCATGGCCTGACGGTATTTCTAAACCCCGAAGACCCCTGGCTGCGCAATAAGGGCTGCATGCACGAAGGCGCTGTCAGCACGCGCCTTGGCTTGCCCGCCATCCCCGAGTCCGCCGAGACTGCGGCGGTAGCGCGCGATCTGATGCTAATCGAACAGACCGGGGTGCGCGCGCACTTTTGCAGGCTGTCTACGGCACGCGCAGTACGCATGGTGGCGCGCGCACGTTACGAGGGTCTGCCGGTCAGCGCGGACGTGAGCGCGCATCATCTATATCTCACGGAGATGGACGTGGCCGACTTCAACAGCCAATGCCATGTCACCCCGCCGTTGCGCACCCAACGCGACCGTGACGGCTTGCGCGCAGGCCTGGCGCGTGGCGCTGTGGCGGCGATCTGCTCCGACCACCAGCCGCATGAACCGGATGCCAAGCTGGCCCCCTTCAGCGCCACTGAGCCGGGCATATCCTCCCTTGATACCCTGCTGCCGCTCAGCCTGCGGCTGGTGGATGAAGACGTGCTCACGCTCAGCGAAGTTCTGGCGTGCCTGACCCATAAACCCGCGCAAATCCTCGGCATTGAGGCAGGCACGCTAAGCTCGGGGGCGCCTGCGGACATCTGCATTTTCGACCCGCAACGCTATTGGGAATTGACGGAAAGCACCCTGCTAAGCCGCGGCCGTAACACGCCATTCATGGGGTGGGAATTCAAAGGCCGCGTGACGCATACGCTGCTGGCAGGCAAGATTGTGTACGAGCTGACTGATTCTTGAGCCTTAAAACCTCTTTTTGTCCACGAAAAACACGAAATAAAACAAAAACATGGATGGCTTCATCAATTGATCGGATGGGTGACAGGTAACACGCGATATGTATTTGAATATTTTCGTGTTTTTTCGTGACTTTCGTGGATAACTGAGTTTTCAGGTTGAAACGCGGACTGATCTTCACAGCGCTGCTCACACGGCTATGACAGCGCCATCCATCGCGGCAACGGCGGGCAAATCGCACGCCTCCCGCTATGCATCTCTTGTGGGTGTGGTCTTCACCCAGAAAGATGGCCTGCAATGCCTGGAAACTCAACGCGCGGACCTGATCAAAGGCATGCGGGTCATGATTGTAACGCCAGGCGGCCCAGGCGAACCGCAATCGTTGATTAAGGCCGAAGTGTTGGGGTCATCATGTAACGATAATGGTACGCAAACGGTCTCGATAGACGGCGGTAAGCCGCAAACACGCTATGCGCTCAAATTACTTCAAAACGATCAGGCTGCCGCCTTTGGATTCGGAATTATTGTAAAGCATGTCGTATTGAAAGAGAAAAATGGCACGGTACAGGCCCGCTTTGGCCTCGAAAAAAAACCTGCGTATTTTTCTCAATGCACCAGCAAGGAAGGCATACACCTTAGCGTATGGTCAGGATTGCCCCTCAAGGAAAAAAGCCGCTGGCACGCCTACTACCATCTTGGATTTGAAGTGGAGCCGTCATGTACGGACAAAGAAACCGGCAATCCCTGACAGTTATTTTGCTAAAAAACTCAGTTATCCACGAAAGTCACGAAAAAAACACGGGAATATTCAAATACATATCGCGTGTTACTTTCCACCCATCCGGTGAATTGCGCTGAAGCAATCCATGTTTTTGTTTTATTTCGTGACAATGTGTTTTTCGTGGACAAAAAGAGGCCGTGACATCGGCCCCGCTACTCAAAATTTCATCGCATCAAAAAATTTCTTCACCCCATCAAGCCAGGAGCTCGAGCGTGGGCTGTGCTTAATGGCGCTGTCTTCTTTCATGCTTTTTTCAAACTCGATCAGCAGATCCTTTTGCTGGCGCGTGAGTTTTACCGGGGTTTCGACAACCACCCTGCACAACAGGTCGCCGACATCTCCACCGCGAACGGATTTGACACCCTTGCCGCGCAGGCGGAACATCTTGCCGGACTGGGTTTCCGCCGGTATTTTCAAGACAACCTGGCCACCCAGCGTCGGCACTTCCAGCTCGCCGCCCAGCGTTGCGGTAACAAAACTGATGGGTACCTCACACATCAGGTGATTATCCTCACGCGTGAAGATGGCGTGTTCCCGCACGTGGATATGGACATAAAGATCACCGGGTGGCCCACCGCTCTCACCCGCCTCGCCCTCGCCAGTCAGACGGATGCGATCGCCGTTATCCACCCCGGCAGGAATCTTGACTGACAGGGTTTTTTGCTCCTGCACACGCCCATGCCCATGGCACGTCCCGCAGGGATTGGCGATGATTTTCCCGGCACCACGGCATTTGGGGCAGGTCTGCTGCAACGAGAAAAAGCCTTGCTGCATACGCACCTGGCCATGGCCGCCGCAGGTTGTGCAGGTTGTCGCGCTGGTGCCTTTCTTGGCGCCCGAGCCTTCACACACCGAGCACGCGACCAGGGTGGGGATACGCACCTTGGTAGTGGTGCCATGCACCGCCTCTTCCAGATCCAGCTCCATGTTGTAGCGCAAATCCGCGCCACGGTGGACACGGCTACCGCCCGCCCGACCCCCTGCTGCACCGCCAAAGATGTCCCCAAAGATGTCACCGAAGATGTCACCAAAGTTGCCGCCCCCGGCCGCGCCACCCGCCGCCGCTGCGGAAGGATCTACGCCGGCATGGCCGAACTGGTCGTAAGCGGCGCGCTTGCGTTCATCGCTAAGCACTTCATAGGCTTCTTTGGCTTCCTTGAACTGCTCCTCCGCCGCACTGTCATCAGGATTGCGGTCGGGGTGGTGTTTCATGGCGAGGCGCCGGTATGCCTTTTTGATCTCGGCCTCGCTGGCATTGCGCGCCACCTCCAGCACTTCGTAATAATCGCGTTTCGCCATTCGGTATAAATTCCACCTGGTTAGTTGCCAGGCAATGCTACGCACAGCCTGATTTACAGCTTAAACAAGACAAGGGCACGGCTCAGCGTACCCTTGTTAAAAATCATTCACCCTCTCCCCAACGGCTTCGCCCCCCTCGCTGCGCTCTCCCCGCAAGCGGGAGAGGGGGAAGTTTCTGGTATCAGCAATTTACTTGCTTTTATCGTCTTTGACTTCTTCAAACTCGGCGTCGACCACATCATCCTTGCTGCCGGATGCACTTGCCGGCTCGCCCTGCTGCCCGGCCTCGCTTTGCGCTGCCTGTGCATAGGCGCGTTCGGCGAGTTTGCTGGCCACTTCCATCAAGGCATTGGTCTTGGCCTCGATATCAGCTTTGTCATCGCCCTTGATGGCTTCCTTGAGGGCTTCAGCAGCAGTCTCAATGCGCTGCTTTTCATCGGCCTCCACCTGGCTCTCCAGATCCTTCAAGGATTTGAGGGTGCTGTGAATCAGGTTGTCCGCATGATTGCGGGCCTGCACCAGCTCATGGAATTTGCGGTCCTCTTCGGCATGCGCCTCGGCATCCTTTACCATGCGCTTGATTTCATCCTCGGAGAGACCGCTGGAGGCCTTGATGACAATCGACTGCTGTTTGCCGGTGGCCTTGTCCTTGGCGGACACGTTCAGGATACCGTTGGCGTCGATGTCGAAGGCGACCTCGATCTGGGGCATGCCACGCCGCGAGGGCGGGATGTCGGCCAGGTCAAAGCGCCCCAGTGATTTATTGGCGGCGGCTATTTCGCGCTCACCCTGCAACACGTGCACGGTGACGGCGTTCTGGTTGTCTTCTGCGGTCGAAAACACCTGGGCTGCCTTGGTCGGGATGGTGGTGTTCTTCTCGATCAGCTTGGTCATCACGCCGCCCAGGGTTTCAATTCCCAGTGACAGTGGGGTTACGTCGAGCAACAGCACGTCCTTCACCTCGCCACCCAGCACACCGGCCTGGATCGCGGCGCCGACGGCAACGGCCTCGTCAGGGTTGACGTCCTTACGCGGCTCCTTGCCGAAGAACTCTTTCACTTTCTCCTGCACCTTGGGCATGCGGGTCTGTCCACCGACAAGAATCACGTCATCGATGTCCGACGCCTGCACCCCGGCATCCTTCATGGCAATCCGGCAGGGGGCGATGGTGCGTTCAATCAGATCGTCCACCAGCGATTCCAGCTTGGCGCGTGTTAGCTTGATGTTCAGGTGTTTCGGACCTTTGGCATCCGCCGTGATATAAGGCAGATTCACATCGGTCTGCTGACTGGAAGAAAGCTCGATCTTGGCCTTTTCGGCGGCCTCCTTGAGGCGTTGCAGGGCCAGCGCATCATTGTGCAGATCAATGCCGCTGTCTTTCTTGAATTCCGCCGCCAGGTAGTCTATCAGGCGCATATCGAAGTCTTCGCCACCCAGGAAGGTGTCGCCGTTGGTGGACAGCACCTCGAACTGGTGCTCGCCATCGACTTCGGCGATTTCAATGATGGAGATATCAAACGTGCCGCCACCCAAATCAAACACCGCAACCTTGCTCTCGCCCGGCTTCTTGTCCATACCATAGGCCAGCGCCGCTGCGGTCGGCTCGTTGATGATGCGCTTCACATCCAGCCCGGCAATACGCCCGGCATCTTTGGTGGCCTGACGCTGCGAGTCGTTGAAATAGGCAGGCACGGTGATCACCGCCTCGGTGACAGGCTCGCCCAGATAATCCTCGGCGGTCTTTTTCATTTTCATCAGCACGCGCGCGGAGATCTCCGGCGGTGCCATTTTTCTGCCTTTGGCCTCTACCCAGGCATCGCCATTGTCGGCGGCCATAATCTTGTAGGGCACCATTTTGATGTCGCGCTGCACCACATCGTCACTGAATTTGCGGCCGATCAGGCGCTTCACGGCAAACAGCGTGCTCTCCGGGTTGGTCACGGCCTGCCGTTTGGCGGCCTGTCCAACCAGGATCTCGGCGTCATCGGAATAGGCGATAATGGAAGGAGTGGTACGGCCTCCCTCGGCATTTTCGATGACGCGGGGCTGCCCGCCTTCCATCACCGCAACGCAGGAGTTAGTGGTACCCAGGTCAATTCCGATAATTTTTCCCATTTTTCTCTATCTCCAGTATGAATTTTCTATAAATTGCTCAGCAGGCGGGCTAGAAACCGCCACGTATGTCTGCTTAAATTGGGGTTTTCAGGGTGATTTCAAGGTTGTAGGAGCGGGTTAAGGTTTTTTGGACACTACTACCATCGCCGGGCGGACCACTCTGTCATTGAGCAGGTAGCCCTTCTGGTACACAGCCACTACCGTATTGGGTTCCACATCCGCGTTTTCCTGGGTGGTCATGGCCTGATGCAATTCCGGATTGAATTTTTCACCCTGCGGATCGATCTCCCGCACGCCTGCCTTTTGCACGGCCGACTGCATCATTTTCACTGTCAGCTCGAGTCCTTCGCGGACTTTAACGATGTCCGCCGTCTCGTCGCTGGCCGCCACCAGCCCCATCTCCAGGCTGTCCTTCACCGGCAGCAACTCGCCGACAAATCGCTCCAGCGCATACTTGTGGGCGTTTTCCAGGTCTCGCTCGGCACGGCGGCGCAGGTTTTCCATATCCGCGCGGACACGCAGTAATTGATTCCAGTAATCATCCGCCTTGGTTTGCGCATCCTGCAGGGTCAGCGCCAGTTGCTCATACGACACCGTTTCAGCGGCAGCCTCCGGTTGTGCGCCTTCCGCTTGATGCGCTGTTTCTTGAGAAAGGTTCTCGGTACTTGTCACTTTTACTTCTCCCGTAGGCTAAAAACGAAGCCTGCCGCGCGGACAGGCAAGTTCCAAATATGGGCAATTATCGCTGATTCAAGGCCGCTCCCAGCAATTTTGCCGTCACGTCAACCAGGGGGATCACGCGATGGTAGGCCATGCGGGTCGGGCCGATCACCCCCAGCACCCCTACTACTTGTCCCTCGACCTCATAAGGGGCGGTCACGATACTGCACTCATCCAGCGCCTTGTAGCCGGATTCCGCGCCGATGAACACCTGCGCCGCTTCGGCGCGCATACACTGGTCAAGCAAATCCAGCATGTCACGCTTCTGATTGAATGCCTCAAAGAGCTGGCGCAGCTTGTCTACACTCGACAGCTCCGCAAAATCCATCAAATTAGTCTGCCCTGCAAGCAGGTAGCCGGGTTCAGCCGCCCCCGGCATCCTGCCTCCCACGGCACTAGCACGCCCCTGCGCGTCGGAAGGCACAGGGGCGAAGATCTCTTCCGCCATCTCGACGGCGGTTTGCATCATCCCGTTCAGGGTCTCGCGTGCCGCGCCCATCTCGGACAACAGGCAATTCCGGATCGTAGGCAAATCCTTGCCGGCAAACATCGTATTCAGATAATTTGCCGCCTGCTGCAACTCGGATTCCGAATAGCGCCGCCGGGGCTGGATGACTCGGTTTTGCACCTCATGACCGTTGATTACCACGATCACCAGGACACGGTTGTCTCCCGACAGGGGCAGAAACTCTATCTGGCGCAGTACGGTATGCTCACGACGCGGCACCATCACCAGGCCCGCCATGCGCGTAATGCTCGACAGCATCGAGGACGCCGATTCCAGCAAATTTTCCGCACTGACACCGGGATTAAGCTGGTTCTTCAGGCGCACCATGTCGCCGCTGTCTGGCGGCTGGACGGTAAGCAAGGCATCCACAAACAAACGGTAGCCCTTGGCCGTGGGGATCCTTCCCGCCGAGGTATGCGGAGATGCAACCATCCCCAATTCTTCGAGGTCGATCATGATGTTACGGATCGTCGCCGGACTCAAATCCAGCCCGGAATCACGCGCGAGCAGGCGCGACCCTACCGGCTGCCCCTCACGAATGTAGGATTCAACCAGGGTCTTTAATATAAGCTGCGCGCGTTCGCCGATCTCTTGTGTCACATCTCAACCAACTGATTATTGGGCCGCCAAACATACCCCTACTGATAAAAATCTCTTGCAATGCCTCATTAGGCGACAGCAACTTATTAATAATAATTAAATTTCAGCCAGCACCCCAATATTAGCACTCATGCCAAACGAGTGCCAGAAACACTACCAATTCCCACCCCAGCCTGTCAAGAAAACGTGCGGCCAATGTGACGCACATCCAGTGGGAAGACGTGATCCACGAAAAACACGAAAGGCACGAAAGGCACGAAAAAATAGGGGGGTTGTTGGTATAGATAACATCAAATGATCAGTTGGCACCCGTATGCCGGTCATGATAACTTTGCCGCTCATTAAAATCTTTCAAGCAGGGAGCAAAAAAACGTCATGCCATTGGCATTTACTACCATCGGCCTGATTGGGAAATACGGCGACCCGAGCGTCAATGAAACGCTCAGCACTCTTAGCGCCTACCTGCAAGCGCAGGAGTTACGGGTTATGCTGGACGAAGTTACTGCCCAAACCTTTGCCGGACAAGGAATAGAAACCGCCAGCCGCCAGATCATTGGCACACACTGCGATCTTGTGATTGTCATTGGCGGAGACGGCACATTGCTTAATGCCGCGCGCTCGCTGGCGGATACCGGCATTCCCCTGGTTGGCATCAATCTCGGCAGGCTGGGTTTTCTCGCCGATATTTCTCCCGATCGTATGATCGAAATAATGGCGGAAATCCTGCGCGGGCATTACCTGCTGGAAGAGCGCTGCCTGCTACGCAGCGCCATCAAACGTGGCGACAAAGAAATCAATGAAAGCTGCGCCTTCAATGATGTAGTTGTCCACAAATGGAACATGGCACGCATGATTGAATTTGAGACCTACATCAACGGCCAGTTCGTCAACAGCCAGCGCGCCGACGGACTTATCGTCGCCACGCCGACCGGCTCTACCGCGTATGCGCTGTCCGGGGGCGGGCCGATTCTTCATCCTACACTCTGCGCAATCGCCTTGGTGCCGATCTGCCCTCACACCTTGAGCAGCCGCCCGATTGTCGTCAACAGTGACAGCCAGATTGATGTCGTCATTACTGACTGCAATCACGAGCGGGCGCAGCTTACCTGCGATGGGCAGATGAATTTCGACCTGTTCGAGGGCGATCACATCCATATCAGGAGAAATGCTTGCCCGATCCGGCTCATTCACCCGGCGGATCACGACCACTATAAAATCCTGCGCACCAAGTTGCGCTGGGGGGAGAAGCTTTAACCTGCATGCCAATACCGCCGCCCCGACTGGCGGTAGGTCTCCGGCGGCGCAATCTTGCCATGCGCATCGAGCTTGAATGTGATGGCGCCGTGCTGCGCGGAGTCGTACATATGCACATTCATGGCCCGGTAACGCGCCACGACTTCGGGCTTGGGGTGACCGTAGCGGTTGCGGTAACCGGCGGGAAATAGCACATAATCCGGATGCACGGCATCCAGAAAATCCTGGGTGGACGAGGTTTTGCTGCCGTGATGCGGCGCAACCAGGATGCGTGCCGACAAAGCGTCGGGCGTGATGTCGAGCAGGCGCCGTTCCGCGCCTTTTTCGATGTCGCCGGGGATCAAAACACTGCCTGCCGCGTTGGTGATGCGCAATACGCATGAACCATCGTTGTCGTCGCTGGCCATATCAGCGGGCGGATTGAGGATTTGAAACTCCACCCCATCCCAGCGCCACGCTTGCCCGCTCGAACACTGTTGCGCCCGCGCCCACCGCATCTGGTGCGGAACACCCGTCAACGCGCTCTTGACTGCCATCTCTTTGATAATTGATTGCGCACCACCGATGTGGTCGTTATCGCCGTGGCTGACGATCAACGTATCAAGCTGCGTCACACCAACAGCGCGCAAAAACGGTGTGACGACCGCCTCGCCGGTATCGAAACTTTGACTGATACGCGGGCCGGTATCAAACACCAGCGCGTGATCACGCGTGCGCACTACCGCCGCCAGCCCCTGGCCAACATCCAACAGGGTAAACCATACCTCCCCAGTGGCGGGCTTGGGAATGGGCAGGAAAAACATCGGCAGCAGCCACACCACCCCCAGCCAGCGCCCCGGCAACCCCTTGGGCGCAAGCAGCAGGGCGGTGCCCACCAATCCCGGCAACAGCGCCCACCACGGCGGGGCATGTTGCGTCCATTGCGCCACATCAAGATCGGAAAGCCACTTCAGGATCGGCCACAGCCCCGCCACGGCGAGATCCACCAATGCTAGCACCCAGCCTCCCAGAAGCGGTGATATCAGCGTCAGCAACGCGCCCACCAGCGCAGGGGGCACCACCAGCACATTCACCCAGGGCACTGCAATAAAATTTGCCACAGGTGAGATCAGCGAGACACGCTGGAACAGGATCAGCATCACCGGTGCAAGGCCGATGGTAATCAGCCAGTGCAACCGCCCCCACTTCCACCACACCGTTTCGACAGGAGCGAAACGAGTCGTGCGCAGCACGCCCGAAGGGTGATCGCCATGGATGGCGATCAACATCCCCTCTGGCGCCAGGCGATTGCCCATGGCGAACAGGATCAGCGCCACGGTGCCGAACGACAGCCAGAATCCCGCCTCCATGACCGCCAGCGGGTCATACACCAGCACCAGCAGCAGCGCCACCGCCAGGGTGTGGCTGAGTGCGCGGTTACGCTGCAACAATATCCCCATCATGACCACCAAGACCATGATCAGCGCGCGCTGTACCGGCACGGAAAATCCGGCCAGGGCGGCATAGTAAACCGCTCCCAGCAGGGCGATTACGGCGGCGGCCTTGGGCGCGGGCCAACGCAGCGCCAACGATCCCAGGCGGGTCCACCCCCAGCGCGCCAGGAAGAACAGCAGCCCCGCCACCAGCGTGATGTGCGAGCCGGAAATCGCCACCAGATGGGTGGTCCCGGTGCGCGAGAACACCTCCCATTGCGTGCTGGAGATGGCGCGCTGTTCGCCTATTGTCAGTGCGGTGACAATCCCGGCATAGGGGCTGGTGGGCAGGGCTGCGGCAATGCCCGCCGCTATCCGTTGGCGCACCCTGTCAATGGTATAGCCGTCGGCGTTCGAGGCTATGCGTAGATGAGGGCCGCTTGGCCTGACATAACCCGTGGCATGCAGGTGGTGGCGGAACAACCACCCCTCGTAATCGAATCCGCCAGGATTCATCAACCCGCGCGCACGTTTGAGGCGCACCTGCAAGCGCCAGGTATCCCCCACCCGTAAATCGGGCGGTGCCTCTTGCCAACTGAGCAAAATACGGCCAGGCGTGGGATGCTGTGTCGCGCCCTGATGCAGAGAAATAACGTCAAATTCAAAACGCAGACCACGGGAGTCATCACCGTCCGTGGCAACTATCTTTTGGGCATCCTTTGGCCGCCACATTACGCTCCCGGCTAAATGGCTGGGGATAGAGGCTATCACCCCCTCCGCTATGACGTCTTCACCTTCCACGCCAGGCGCAATACCCATGGACAGGGAACCCGTCACACCAAATAAAGCCCAAAGGAAACCGCAGGCCACCAGTGCCGGAAAACGCAGCCATTTGCTAAACACCACCGCCAGCAGCAACGGCACCAACAGCAGGCACCAACGCTGATCCGGCAGCTCAGTAAGTTGCTGAAAAGCAAGAATTCCAGCCAGGAATGCGAGCGTACCCAAGCGCATGCTTTAGTTATGGCCCAAAAGTGTGGATAATCGGAAATAGGGAGGCGTCGATCTACCCTATATCGAACAGGGTGGGAATTACATTAATTTATGCCAAAACAGTTTATCAAACGCTTTATCAAGCGTTACGTCCCCGATCACAAAACGATTCGCGACCACAAGCACTTGCAGTTCCTCGGCGCGCTGCTGCACGCGCCCAATCTGTGGCACCTGAACCGGCACTCCGTGCCCGGCGCGGTTTCAGTGGGACTGTTCGCAGCATTTATCCCCGGCCCGGTGCAAATGCTGATCGCGGCGGCCGGGGCGGTGATGTTCCGGGTCAACATGCCGCTGTCCGTGGCGCTGACATTCATCACCAACCCGTTCACGGTACCGCCGATCGCCTATTTTTCCTACAAAATTGGTACCTGGATTCTGCGCATGCCGGAGCATCCCTTCAAAATCGAGATGTCGATTGACTGGTTATGGGGACAGTTAAACACCATCGGAGGCCCTTTCCTGCTCGGCACGCTGGTACTTTCCGTCAGCAGCGCAGTACTCGGCAACCTGCTGATGCGCGGGGTCTGGCATTGGCACATCATGCGTTATTTGAAGAAGAGGAAACAGCGGGTATTGCGGGATAAACAGTTGTAAGAGGCGCCGGTGACCAGCGCTTTACGGCACCGTAGGACTATGACGATGGCGCTTCTTGCGGGGTGTATGCTTGTATGCTCAGCGCATGTATCTCGCTCTGCATGGCGTTGCCAAGAGCGGCGTAAACCATGCGGTGGCGTTGCAGCAGTCCCTTGCCCTCAAACACATCGGCCACGATAGTGACGTTAAAGTGGCCACCGCCTCCCCTGGCACCGGCATGGCCGGCGTGTTTGTGGCTGTCGTCGATGATATCCACTTTGATGGGAGACAGCGCGGTGGTGAGGCGTTCGCGGATCATGGCGATGCGGCCGGGATTCGACATCAGGGCAAGACCTTCTTGAAGGGTTTGACGATGACGCGGGCGTAAACACCCCCCGCCACGTAAGGATCCGCATCTGCCCAGGCCTGCGCCTCCTCCAGGGAAGGGAATTCGGCAATCACCAGGCTGCCGCTAAAACCGGCGGGGCCAGGGGTTTCGCTGTCGATGGCAGGATGGGGGCCTGCGATCACCAGGCGCCCTGCATCACGCAGCGCCTCCAGACGTTTGAGGTGTTCAGGACGCGCGGACATGCGCAGCGCCAGGCTTTCTTCCACATCCTGGCTGATGATGGCGTATAACACTTCAACCCTCCTTATTAGTGGAATCCTGCGCTACCGGTTCCGCTGCGGGTTGAACGTGGCGCGAGAGGTAGATGGCCTGCATGATGACAAATACCAACATCAGTCCCATCATGCCAAACAGCTTGAAATTGACCCAGGTATCGGTATCGAAGTTGTAGGCGACATAGAGGTTGAGCACGCCAAGACCGAAGAAAAATATCGCCCAGCTCATGGTCAGGCGCGACCAGATCAGCTTGGGCAGCGCAACATTGGCGCCCATCATGCGCTCCAGCATGGTCTTTTTGCCGATGAACAGACTGCCGAGGAAGACTGCGGCAAACAGCCAGTTCACCCCGGTGGGTTTCCATTTGATAAAGGTCTCATCTTGCAGCAGCAATGTTGCGCCACCCAGCACGACGATGAGTACCATGGTAATCACGTGCATCATTTCAACGCGGCGATGTTTCAGCCAAAAGAAGCCGACTTGCAGGCACGATGCGACTATCGCCACGACTGTCGCGGTATAGATGCCGTACAACTTATAGGCGACAAAGAAAAGAAAAATAGGAAGAAAATCAAAAAGAATCTTCATGCTTGGGTTTGGTTTCCTGTAATGCCGGCATTAATGCCCGGCCACATTTGGGATGACAGCGTTATCGTGATATTGTACCGGCACGAAGCTGTCCCGTCACTGTATGGTTATATATGGCCCTATTTATAGAAATCCACCCCGACAATCCTCAACCACGCCTGGTCAAGCAGGCAGTGGACATCATCCGCGCCGGTGGTGTGGTTATTTACCCAACCGATTCGTGTTATGCCCTGGGCTGCCAAATCGGCAACAAGAATGCGATGGACCGCATCCGGGCGATACGCAAACTGGGCGAGAAGCATAACTTCACCCTCGTCTGCAGTGACCTTTCTGAAATCGCCACCTATGCAATGGTGGATAACGCCGCATACCGGCTGCTGAAAACGCACACACCCGGCCCTTATACCTTTGTCCTCAAGGCAACCCATGAAGTTCCCCGGCGCTTGCAACACCCCAAGCGTAAAACGATCGGCTTGCGCATCCCAGGCAACCCGATTGCTCAGGCCATATTGAAAGAGCTGGGGGAGCCGCTGATGAGTTCCACCCTGATCCTGCCGGACGACGACATGCCCATGACCGACCCGCAGGAAATGTATGACACGCTTGGACATCAGGTCGATCTCGTTATCAATGGCGGCAATTGCGGTTCCATACCTACCACGGTGGTGGAATTCACCGAAGGAGTCCCTGTCGTTGCCCGACACGGTCTGGGCGATGCGGCGCCTTTTGAGACTTAATCTAGGAGTTATTGCCAGGATAATTAATCCCTTTGATTGTCTGGACAATTACAGCAACCCCCTCAAAACAGCTATACTCTGCCTATGGAAGAACTAAATATAATGCAGCGCCTGGCGGTGTGGGCACTGCCAGTGTTATTTGCCATCACCGTCCACGAAGTCGCTCACGGCTGGGTGGCGCAACGCTTTGGGGACCCCACGGCGAGGATGCTGGGCCGCCTGACCCTCAATCCCATCAAGCATATTGATCCGGTAGGCACGCTACTGGTGCCTGCCCTGCTGCTCTATTTCGGCGGTTTTCTTTTTGGCTGGGCCAAGCCGGTGCCGGTGACATGGGAAAACCTGAAAAACCCCAAACGCGACATGGCGCTGGTGGCGCTGGCGGGACCCACCGCCAACCTGCTGATGGCGATATTCTGGGCGGTGGTCATGAAGCTGGGGCTGGTGCTGGGCGGACAACTCGACTGGCTGGCGCGGCCATTGGTATATATGGGGAGCGCGGGCATTTCCATCAATGTCATGCTGATGGTGCTCAACCTCTTGCCGCTGCCGCCGCTGGATGGCGGGCGAGTAATGTCCGGCCTGTTGCCGGATCGCGCCGCCTATACCTTCAATCGCATCGAACCGTATGGTTTTTTTATCCTGCTCGGGCTGCTGGCAACAGGGGTGCTCGGCTCTATCATGCTGCCTGTGGTGAATATGGTGCAGGGGGCGCTGTTTTTTATAATGGGGCTGTAATTTCATTTCTAAATCAACAGTAGAATCGTAGGGTGCGTCCTACGCACCAATAATTGTGGTGTGTAAGACGCACCCTACATAATTATTAATGATGGCATTGGGTCCGCATGCCTGACCCAGGCTGCGTGACACCATTACTTCGGAGCAACCTTTGAATTCCTTGGCGACACAACATCAGCGCGTGCTGTCGGGCATGCGTTCCAGCGGCCAGTTACACCTCGGCCACTATCATGGCGTGCTGAAAAACTGGGCGCGCCTGCAGCACGAATATGAATGTTTTTTCATGGTTGCCGATTGGCACGCACTGACCACGGAATATGAAAATCCGGCCATCATTGCCAACAGCGTGTGGGATATGGTGATTGACTGGCTGGCGGCGGGGGTTGATCCTGGTGCGGCGAAACTTTTCATTCAGTCACACGTGCCGGAACATGCCGAACTGCATCTGCTGTTGTCGATGATCACCCCACTGGGTTGGCTGGAGCGGGTGCCGACCTACAAGGATCAGCAGGAAAAGCTCAAGGAGAAGGATCTTGCCACCTACGGTTTTCTCGGTTATCCACTGCTGCAAAGCGCCGACGTGCTTATCTACAAGGCAGGGCTGGTGCCGGTGGGCGAAGACCAGGTGCCGCATATCGAACTGACCCGTGAAATCGCGCGGCGCTTCAATCATTTCTATGGACGCGAAGCCGATTTTGCCGGGAAGGCCGAGGCCGCCGCCAAAAAGATGGGCAAGAAGAACGCCAAACTTTATCAGGACTTGCGCAAGCGTTATCAGGAGCAAGGCGATCACGAAGCATTGGAAACCGCGCACGCCCTGCTGGAGGCGCAGCAAAACATCACGCTGGGTGACCGCGAACGCCTGTTCGGCTATCTTGAAGGTGGCGGCAGGATCATCCTGCCTGAACCCCAGGCATTGTTGACGCCGATGTCCAAAATGCCGGGACTGGATGGCCAGAAGATGTCCAAGTCGTATGGCAACACCATCACCTTGCGCGAGGCACCGGAATCGGTGCAACACAAGCTGCGCACCATGCCCACCGATCCCGCCAGGGTACGCCGCAACGACCCCGGCGATCCGGAAAAATGCCCGGTGTGGCAGCTCCACCAGGTCTATTCGACGGATGAGGTAAAAGGCTGGGCGCAGCAGGGCTGCCGTTCCGCCGGCATCGGTTGCCTGGAATGCAAACAGCCGGTGATTGATGCAGTGCTTGCCGAACAGGTGCCGATCCGTGAACGGGCGCAGGAATTCATCACCAATCCCAACCTGGTGCGCAACATCATTGCCGACGGCTGCGAGGCGGCGCGCGATGTGGCGCGCGAGACGCTGACCGAGGTGCGCCAGGCGATGGGGCTACAGTATCTATAACCATGAGTGGCCGCGTATCATCCACCGCCAACGCTGAAAGCCAAGTGACGGAAACGCCGCAGCAGCAGGAACTGCCGTTTGCCACGGTGAATGGCGAGGCGATGACCCTGCTGCCGCAGGATCTCTATATCCCCCCGGATGCACTCGAGGTGTTTTTAGAGACGTTCGAGGGTCCGCTGGATCTGCTGCTGTACCTGATCAAACGCCAGAATCTGGACATCCTGAACATACCGATTGCCGAAATCACCCGCCAGTACATGGTGTACATTGAGCTGATGAAGACGCTGCGCCTGGAGTTGGTGGCCGAATATCTGGTGATGGCGGCGATGCTGGTGGAGATCAAATCGCGCATGCTGCTGCCGCGCCCGGCAGGCGTGGCGGAAGGCGAGGAAGGCGACCCGCGTGCGGAACTGGTGCGGCGCCTGCAGGAATACGAGCGTTACAAAAAAGCCGCATTGGATATCGACACCCTGCCGCAGATGGGGCGGGATATCTTCACCGCGCAGGTGGACAAGCCAGATGCGCAGGCATTGAAAATCGCACCCACCGTGACGCTGCACGAGGTACTGCTCGCGCTGAAAGATGTGCTCGCGCGGGCCGATATGTTTTCGCACCACCACATCCAGCTCGAACCACTGTCGGTGCGTGAACGCATGTCCAATATACTCAACAGCATCAGCGCCGAAAAATTTACCGAGTTCACCACGCTGTTCACGATCGAGGAGGGACGCCGCGGCGTAGTGGTAACATTGCTCGCCATCCTGGAGCTGGTAAAAGAAACGCTTATTGAGTTGATCCAGACTGAATCCTTTGGTCCAATTTATGTGAAAGTACCAGGTCATGTTAATGAACTCGCAGCATCTTAAGAACATTATCGAAGCGGCACTGCTGGCGGCTGGGCATCCTTTGACGCTGGAGCAACTGACGGCGCTATTTGCCGAAGGCGAACAACCGGCGCGCGAAGAACTTCGCACTGCCCTGGACGAATTACGCCAGGATTGCGCGCAGCGCGGCATCGAGCTGAAGGAAGTCAGCAGCGGTTACCGTTTCCAGGTAAAGGAAGAGTTTGCGCCGTGGGTTTCCCGGCTGTGGGACGAGCGCCCTACACGCTATTCACGCGCGCTGCTGGAAACGCTGGCCTTGATGGCCTACCGCCAGCCGATCACGCGTGCCGAAATCGAAGATATTCGCGGTGTCGCCGTCAGTTCCAATATCATAAAAACCCTGCTGGAGCGCGAATGGATACGCGTAGTGGGGCATCGTGAAGTGCCGGGCCGCCCTGCCCTTTACGGCACGACCCGCCAGTTTCTGGATTCCTTCAATCTCAAGAGCCTGAATGATCTGCCGCCGCTGGCCGAAATTCGCAACCTCGATGAACTGTCAGCGGAGCTTTTTGAAGAGCTGCCCGAGGCTGAGTCCATCGTTGCAAACCTACCCGATGTTGCAGAAGATGCAGCAAATGACACCGTCGTTTCCGCGATGACAACTGAACAATACAATCACACACCATGAAAAAACGCCCGCCCCTCAACAAGACTCAAACCACGCCCCCCCAGACACCTGCCGAAAGACTGCAAAAGGTACTCGCCAACGCAGGTCTCGGCTCACGCCGTCAGATCGAAGAGTGGATAGAGGCCGGACGCATTGCCGTCAACGACAGCCTCGCCAAATTGGGCGACCGCGTGACACTACAAGACAAGATCGCCATCGATGGCCGCGAGGTGCAGACCTATAAGCTGGAGCCAATCAAACGTCGCGTATTGGTCTACTACAAACCGGAAGGCGAGGTCTGTACACGCTCCGACACCGAAGGACGCCCCACTATTTTTGGCCACCTCCCCAGGCTGCCTAGCGCACGCTGGGTCGCCGTGGGGCGTCTCGACATCAATACCGCCGGGCTGATTTTACTGACCACCGATGGCGAGCTGGCCAACAGGCTCATGCACCCTTCCACAGAGGTGGAACGCGAGTACGCGGTGCGCGTGCTGGGCAAGGTGGATGATGCGATGCTGGCGCGCCTGAAGCAGGGCGTAATGCTGGATGACGGCATGGCGAATTTCGATGCCATCGAGGACGCCGGCGGCGAAGGGAGCAATCGCTGGTATCACGTGGTACTCAAAGAGGGTCGTAACCGCGAAGTGCGGCGCCTATGGGAAAGCCAGGGCGTGAAAGTCAGCCGCCTGATGCGCGTGCGCTATGGCCCCATCCTGCTGCGCAAAGGGATGCGCACCGGACAAATGGAGGAGCTTGATGCCGGTGGCATCGCAAAATTGATGCAGGCGGCAGGGCTGGAAGATGTCGCCGTGCCTGATAGCCAGCCGCAGACGAGGGATCGGAAACATGGTGCCAGGGGCAGGGGAACAACGGCCCGAGGCCGAGAATCCCAACGTGAAACACATAGCCTACAGCGTGAAACTCGTAGCCCGCAACGTGAAGCACGCGGTCCACAAAGTAAAACACGTAGCCCACAGCGTGAAACGCGCAATTCAAAACCCGACGCCCGTAGCCCGCAGCGTAAGCCATCCAAAACCCAGCGGTAACATGGGCTTCACAAAGGTCTACGACACCCTTTACGCATACTACGGCCCGCAGCACTGGTGGCCAGGGGATACCCCTTTTGAAATCATGGTCGGCGCGGTGTTGACACAAAACACCGCGTGGACCAACGTCGAAAAAGCCATCGCCAATCTCAAGGCGCAAGATCATCTCGATCCCGCGCGCATTACCCATGTTTCACATGAGCATCTTGCTCAGTGGCTAAGGCCCTCGGGCTATTTCAACATCAAGGCACAGCGCCTAAGAAGTTTCTGCGTCTGGTACATGGCGCAGGGAGGGCTGGAAACGTTATCGACGCTGGATATACATGCACTGCGCCATGCCTTGTTGGCCGTGCATGGCATTGGCCCTGAAACCGCCGACGACATACTGCTTTACGCCTTTAACCGCCCCGTATTCGTCATCGACACCTATACCCGGCGGCTATTTTCCCGCCTCGGCCTGATCAAGGGCGATGAAGGCTACGAGACACTGCGCCATACCTTCGAGACAGAACTGGGCAGCGACAATACCAATGCCGACGCGCGCCTGTTCAACGAATACCACGCCCTGATCGTCAATCACGCGAAGGACGTGTGCCGTAAGCGGCCGCTATGTTCACGCTGCTGTCTTGCAGATATCTGTCCTTCGAAAACTACTGCATAGCACATGGCCACAAAACCGGTTAATATAATTCGATGAATACACCTCGCCTGATCGCCCACCGTGGCTACGCCAAACATTATCCCGAAAATACCCTGACCGGTATCGAAGCCGCATTGCAGGCCGGGGCCTGCTTTATTGAATTTGATGTGCAGCTCACCAAGGATGGTGTGCCGGTGCTGTGCCACGACGACACACTCACACGCACCGCAGGCGTTGAGCTGCGTCTGTTATCGCTAAGCCTGGCGCAACTCGAAGGCATTCATGTCAACGAAAGCGCCCGCTTCGGGGATGCGTTTAAAGACGTTGCCATCCCTACCCTCGCAGAGATGGTCGGATTAATACAGCGCTGGCCACACGCCACGGCTTTTGTCGAAGTCAAGGAGGAGAGTCTCCGGGAGTTTGGCATTGAGAACACAGTGAAGGCAGTGATGAAAGTGCTGGAGCCTGCCCGTAAACAATGTGTGCTGATTTCTTATGACAAACTTGCCATACGCTGTGCGCGGGCCATGGGTGTGCATCGTATCGGCTGGGTGCTGCATGAATGGAATAATGCCAGCCGTGCCACCGCCACTGAACTGGCTCCGAATTATCTGTTCTGCAATCACACCAAGATACCTGCCACTGATATCCTCTGGCCAGGCCCCTGGCGCTGGGCGTTGTATGAAGTTACCAATCCCGAGATAGCCATGGTGCTAGGCAACCGCGGCGCTGACTTGATCGAAACCATGGCCATCGGTGAGATGCTGAAATATCCGCCGTTGCGCAAACGAGGCTGTTTTGCTTCAGATAAATGATCTTCCTCTGTATTTGTAGGGTGCGCCGTGCGCACCGCATCATAAAGATGAACGGTGCGCACGGCGCACCCTACAAATTTTTCTGACCATGATGAAATATGACCTGGCCGTCATAGGCGGCGGCATTCATGGCGCGGGCATCGCCCAGGCAGCCGCCGCGCGGGGTTTTTCGGTACTGGTACTGGAGCAAAGCGGACTCGCCAGCGGCACGTCCAGCCGCTCCAGCAAGCTCATTCATGGCGGTCTGCGTTATCTGGAGAGCGGACAGTTTGGGCTGGTGCGCGAATGCTTGCAGGAACGCGCCTTGCTGCTCAAGCTGGCACCCGATCTGGTCCGGCTGCAACCGTTTTATATCCCCGTCTACCACAATACCACACGCCGCCCCTGGCAATTGCGCGCGGGCCTGAGTCTGTACGCCGTGCTGGGCGGGATGGACAAGTCAACACACTTTCACACCCTGCCCCGCCGGGCCTGGGCCAATCTCGACGGTCTGGACACCACCCGGCTCCAGGGTGTATTCCAATACTGGGACGGCCAGACCGATGACGCAGCACTCACCCGCGCCGTGATGCACTCGGCCCTGGAATTGGGCGCCCAGTTGAGCATGCCTTCAACCTTCACTGGCGCGGAGATTGGCGCACAAGGCTGCACGGTTCATTATGCGCATAACGGCCAACCGCAAAGCTGCGAGGCGTCGATTCTGGTCAATGCCGCAGGGCCTTGGGTCAACCACGTGCTAGACAAGATCACCCCTGCCCCGGCGCAACTCCAGGTTGAACTGGTACAAGGCACGCACATTATCGTGAGTGGCAAAATCACCCAGGGCATCTACTATGTGGAGGCTCCGCGCGACCAGCGCGCGGTATTTGTCATGCCCTGGCAAGGAAAGGTGATGGTGGGCACGACCGAAACCGCATATCACTGCGACCCTGCCAGCGTGCAGCCGCTGCCGGGAGAAAAAGATTATCTGCTGGAAACCCTGGCGCATTATTTTCCGCGCTATCGCTCACCTCAGCAACGCGAAATCCTGTCCGCTTTTGCCGGTCTGCGCGTGCTGCCCTCCGGCACCGGTACGGCGTTTGGGCGGCCACGCGACACCACGCTGCATGCCGCCCTGCCCCGGCTACTGACTGTTTATGGCGGCAAACTCACCGCCTATCGTGTCACCGCAGAGCGGGTCATGCAGAAGATCGAATCCGCTCTGCCACAGCGCAAGATCATTGCGAATACACGCATGCTGAAATTGAATCCGCCTGGCTAACAACAAGGCACATCACTTTTGCATTTGAGCCTATCCTTACCGCAGCACGCATGCACGGTGGACATTATCAGCGGTATCAGGGGAAGAAACGCATCCAGTTTGCTTGACCAGCCCACAGCATGACATTTCGCAGCACTGGACTTATCAGCCACTTTATCGCGCCGGCCGCGCCTTGCTGCAAACAAGCCCAGCACCAGCCCTCCTGCGAGGCTTGCGATCAAGACTTTTGGTGTGGTGATTTTGCGGTAAAAAGTCTGCTTCAGTGAGCAGGCTTGTCCACACGCCAGCGCCTTGTTTTGATCTATTTGCGATTCGAGTTCATCAATCGCTTTTTTGAGATGCCGCATTTCATTCCCCTTCCCTTGCGTGTGGCGCGATCTGGCGGCGGGTGGCTTTGAACAACAGGTTCCGGCTGAAAACGAATATAAGCCTGATCAGGATCACCCCCAGGGCAATATTGAGCAGCGCGGTGATTAACAGCGCCAATCCCCATCCCAGCCCCAGGTCAACCAATGAGAACGCGATACCTGCCACAAACAGCAGCCATGCCGTAATGAATAACAATGCCGCAGCCACGCCCAAACCCAGCATGGCTGCGATGCTCAAACCCGCGAGACGGGCTTCGAGCGCGACCAATCCCAAGATATCGCCAACGATGGAGCGAAAGGTGCGCAGCAGGGAAACCCCGGCGCTCGCCAGGGATTCCTCCGCCGCACCTTTCGACCCATCCGATGGCGGGGTCGGCGGAGCGGTTGAAGACATCAGGTTATGCGCCCGTTAGCGTCTGAGCAACGCGCCAATCACCAGCCCCGCAGCCGCAGCGATGCCAACAGAAGTCATCGGATTCTGTTTGATGTATTCTGTCATGGAATGCCCCAGTTCCTTGGTGCTCTCCTGGACTTTCAGCGTGGTTTCCTTCAGCGTTTCCTGGGCCTTCTGGGCAGTTTCCCTGAGACGCTCTTCAGCATGTCCGGCCGGGCCGGACGCCTTGTCGACGGCTTCATGCGCCGTCTTGGCGACTTTGTCAGTCGTGGGATGAGTTTCTACGCGCGCTTCCATAACAACCTCCCTTGCAATGTTGGTACAAAAAACCTTCTGGATGCAATATATACAATGGAGCGAAAGAACACATTTTTCAAGTGGTCAAACGAGCTTAATCCAGATTGTTTATTAAACGAAATAGGGTTTACACTGCCGTTCGTGGTGAGCTTATCGAATCATGAATGGCTCCTCGACAGGCTCCATGTGTAGATTGGGTCAAGGAGCGCAAACTCCGGACCCAATAAAATCATCACTTCAGACAATGTTGGGTCCGCTTCGCTTGACCCAACCTACTTTAAGTGAACAATTTAGGGGCGTGGGACAGTCCGGGATTAATCAGGCCGGAGCAGTAAAACCGTGGCTTTATTTTGAAAAAGGAATGGCTGTATGCATGCAACCTTACCGCTTCTGGAACAGACCAATTTCCCGCCGCTGCGCCGCGCACGGCTCGAAACACTGCAAGTCAACCTGGGCTACCGCTGTAACCAGCAGTGCGTGCATTGCCATGTCAATGCCGGGCCACAGCGCAAGGAGATGATGTCGCGGGAAACCATCGACGATGTAATCTCCTTCATACAGGCATCGGGTGTGTCCACGTTGGACCTGACGGGCGGCGCACCGGAACTCAATCCCCACTTCCGTTACCTGGTGCAGCGCGCCCGCGATCTGGGCATGCGCGTGATCGACCGATGCAACCTCACCATCATCGAGGAACCGGGACAAGAAGATCTCGCCGGGTTTCTCGTTGCGCAACAGGTGGAGATAACAGCCTCGCTGCCATGCTATCTCGAAGAGAATGTCGATCAGCAACGCGGCAAGGGCGTGTTCACGGCGAGCATCCGCGCCCTGCGCAAGCTCAACGCCCTGGGCTATGGCCAAGAGAACTCCGGCCACGTTTTGAACCTGGTCTACAACCCGCAAGGCCCACGCTGCCGCCGCCGCAAGCCCAACTGGAGGCAGACTACAAGGAACACCTCGGCGAGCACTACGGCATTGTTTTCAACCGTCTCTACACACTGGCCAACATGCCCATCCACCGTTTCGGCAGCATGCTGGTGTCGAAGGGCCAGTTTCATAACTACATGGCTCTGCTGCGCACGGCCCACCAGGATGCCAATCTGAAAGGGGTTATGTGCCGCACGCTGCTCAGCGTGGACTGGCAGGGCTATGTCTACGACTGCGACTTCAACCAGATGCTTGGCCTGCCGCTGCGGCGCAATGGCCGGCCGCGCGTCCATATCAATGATCTGGCTGGGAGTGATGTGCAAGGTGATTCCATCGTGGTTGGCGATCACTGCTACGGCTGCACTGCGGGCCAGGGTTCGAGCTGCGGTGGCGCGCTAAAGAGTTAATCATGGGAAAACGCAACATCTCCATCATTATGCCAACACTGAATGAGGCGCACGGCATCACCGCCACGCTGACTCGCTTGCAAGCGCTGCGTCAGGCCTGGCACGAGGTCATCGTGGTGGATGGCGGCAGTACGGACGACACTGTGGCACATGCTGCGCCGCTGGCAGACCGTCTTGTGACAGCACCACGCGGGCGGGCCTGCCAGATGAATGCCGGTGCTGTCGCGGCGACGCGAGACGTGCTGCTGTTTCTGCACGCCGACACCATGCTGCCCCTCGATGCCGCGGCGCACATCACCGCCGGCCACAATCACCACTGGGGCCGTTTTGACGTGCGCTTATCGGGCACTCATCCCCTGCTACGCATCGTGGAGAGCATGATGAACCTGCGCTCGCGCCTCACGGGCATCACCACTGGGGACCAGGCGTTGTTCGTCGAGCGGGCCTTGTTCCTGGCGGTGGGTGGGTTTCCCGAGCAGCCCTTGATGGAAGACATCGCACTGTCCCGGACATTAAAACATCATGGCCGCCCCCTGTGCCTGCGTGCCAAGGTCACCACGTCGAGCCGGCGTTGGGAACAAAACGGCGTGTGTTCCACCATCCTGCTCATGTGGCGCCTGCGTCTCGCCTACTTCCTGGGCGCCGACCCGGCGCGCCTGGCCCGCCTGTACCATCGCCTGTAAATGGATACTGCGCATATCCTCGTCTTCGCCAAGGCCCCCGTCGCAGGGGAAGTAAAGACACGCCTGATTCCCGCACTCGATGCCGAAGCGGCGGCCCGCCTGCACGGTGAATTGATGCTGCACACGCTGCATACGGTATGCGCTGCCAACGCCGGCAATGTCGAATTATGGTGTGCGCCTGATACACAGCACTCCTGGTTCGCGGCATGTCAGGCACGCTTTCCTGTCACCTTGTATGCACAGCAAGGTGAAGGCTTGGGGGAGCGTATGCAGCATGCCGCCACCATGGCACTGCGCCGAGCCACAGCGGTGATCCTCGTCGGCACCGACTGCCCGACATTGTGCGCCGAAGATTTGCACGCAGCCCAGACGGCGCTACTCACGGCGGATGCTGTGCTGGGGCCAGCGACAGATGGCGGCTACTGGTTATTGGGCTTGCGGCATCACGATGCGGCGTTGTTCCGCGATATCGAATGGGGCAGCGAACAGGTGCTGGCTGTCACACGCCAGCGTCTGCACGCCCTCGGCTGGACATGGCGCGAACTGGCGACACGCTGGGACGTAGACCGCCCGGCGGATCTTGAGCGACTCTAAATCCCCCTGCCCCCCTTTGAAAAAGGGGGGATTCACCCGCCGCGCCGCCACGCATGAAACCGTGCAAGAACGCGCAGCAACCCCTGCGGGGCATGAGCACGGCGCCAGGCGCCGGCGGCGTATTTGTTGGCCTCCGCCAGCGTCGGATAGGGATGCACCGTGCCCAGGATCTTATTTAGTCCCAGGCCGTGCTTCATGGCCAGCACGAATTCTGCCAGCGACTCACCGGCATGGGCGCCCACGATGGTGACGCCCAGAATCTTGTCCTTGCCGGGCGGTGTGAGCACTTTCACGAAGCCGTGGGCCTCCTCCTCGGTGATGGCGCGATCCAGATCGTCGATACCGTAATGAGTGACTTCGTAGGGGATACCCTGCGCCTGCGCCTCCTGCTCGTTGAGACCGACACGCGCTACTTCCGGGTCAGTGTAGGTAACCCGCGGGATGACGCGATAGTCCGCCTTGTATTGCTTGAACGGGTTGAACAAGGCGTTCACTGCGGCATACCAAGCCTGATGGGCGGCAGTGTGGGTAAATTGGTACGGCCCGGTGACGTCACCGCACACATAGATATTGGGGTAGTTGGTGCGCAGGTAGGGATCGGCGGCGATGGTGCCGTTGTCAGCAAGATTTACGCCCAACTCTTCGAGGCCGAAGCCATGCACATTGGCGCGGCGGTCCAAAGCGACGATCAGCTTGTCGAATGCAATTTTCACCTCGTTGCCACCATGCTCACAGATCAAGTATTTGGTTTCCCCCTCGGTGCGGACAGCGAGTGGATTATGGTCGAGCAGAACGATGACACCCTCGGCGCGCAGGCGCTCGGCGATGAAGACCGAAACCTCATCGTCCTCCTTGTTCATGATGCGGTTCGAGCGTTCCACCAGCGTGACCTGCACACCCAGGCGCTGAAAGGCCTGGGCCAGCTCGCAACCTATTGGCCCACCGCCCAGCACCAGCAGCCTCGATGGCCTTTCGCGCAAATCCCATATTGTGTCCGAGGTGAGATAACCCACGTCTTCCAGTCCAGGGATAAAAGGCACGGCGGGCCGTGCGCCGGTGGCGATGACGATATTGCGGGTGGTGTGTACGCGCCCATTCACCTCCACCTCATAGGGCGAGCGGACATGCGCCTCACCCCGGATACAATCAACACCCAGGGCGGTGTAGCGCTCTACCGAGTCGTGAGGCGCAATCGTCCTGATCACCCGCTGCACCCGCTCCATCACATCAGCAAAGTCATAGTCCACCGCCGCTTTCTTAAATCCGAACTGCTGGGCGCGGCGCGCATAGGACAGTATTTTAGCGGAGCGGATCAACGCCTTGCTGGGTACACAGCCGGAATTCAAACAATCGCCACCCATCTTGTGACGCTCGATCAGGGCCACCTTGGCCTTCACCGCAGCGGCGATATAGGCCGTCACCAGACCGCCCGAACCGGCGCCGATCACGATCAGGTTGTAATCGAAACGCCGCGGCCGGGGATAGCGGCGCAACGCCTGTCTGCCCTTGACGTAATCCGCTATCTTCTTCGTAACCAAGGGGAAAACGCCCAGCAGAGCGAAGGACAGCAATAGGCTCGGCGACAAGATGCCCTGCAAGGAATCGATACGCGCCAACTGGGTGCCGGCGTTTACATAGACAAGGGTAGCCGGCAACATGCCCAGTTGGCTCACCCAGAAAAAGGTGGTGGCGCGAATGGTGGTGAGCCCCATCACCAGATTGATCACGAAGAAAGGAAAGAGGGGAATGAGACGCAGGGTGAACAGATAAAAGGCCCCCTCGCGCGCCATCCCCGCGTCTATGGCACGCAGACGCTCGCCAAAACGCGCCTGCACCCCATCCCGGAATAAAAAGCGTGCGGCGAGCAGCGCCAGTGTCGCCCCGATAGTGCTGGCAAAGGAGACGACAACGGTGCCGGCCGCGAACCCGAACAAAGCCCCGCCCGCGAGCGTCATCATCGTCGCCCCAGGCAACGAGAGAGCGGCCATGGCGACATAGGCCCCCATGTAGATGAGCAGAGTGCGGAGCGTGTGCTGCTGATAGTAGCTGGCGAATGCCGTTTGCTGGGACTTGAGGTAATCCAGGGTGAAATAGCGGCCTAAATCCTGCGTGAAAAACACATAGACAACTGCGATAGCTACCGCCACCAGAAACATCTTCGCCAACATCCGCATCTTCATCAACCCTTATCCTAAAAACGGCAGTTGACCGCTTCCCTGTACGGCTGCCCGCTACGAGGTGGATTGCACGGTTTTCAGTGCGCATGGCAGCGTTGCAACTCCTTGGAATGGAACAACCATTCCGCGTCGTCGCGCCTTGCCCTGCACCCCGAAAACCGCACACTCCACCCCGTCCAACTGCCGTTTTCAGGATTATCCCACTGCTGTTTCGTGCAAAGAATACCGCATCGGGCACAGCAATGGGTGGCTCTTGAAAAGCCTGCCGGAGTCAGGACTCCCTTATTGCGGTCCACACTGCGCGGCGTATCGCTTGCGCATATTCTTGGCCGCCGCCACCATATCGCTCAATGCGGCCTCGGTCTCCGGCCAGTTGCGAGTCTTGAGTCCGCAGTCGGGGTTGACCCACAGGCGTTCGGCGGGAATCACGGCAGCGGCCTTCTCCAGCAGCGCCTCGATCTCCGCGACAGTGGGCACGCGCGGCGAATGAATATCGTAGACACCCGGCCCAATTTCGTTAGGGTAAGCAAAGTGTGCGAACGCATCCAGCAATTCCATGTCGGAACGTGAAGTCTCGATGGTGATGACATCGGCATCCAGGGCGGCGATCGACTCGATGATATCGTTGAACTCCGCATAACACATATGGGTATGGATCTGGGTATGGTCGCGTACGCCGCTGGCGGTAATGCGAAAGGCGCGCACCGCCCAGTCGAGATATGCCTGCCAGTGTTTTTTACGCAATGGCAAGCCTTCGCGCAACGCCGGTTCGTCGATCTGGATGATATGAATCCTGGCCTTTTCCAGATCACACACTTCATCACGCAACGCAAGCGCGATTTGCAACGCCGTCTCCGAGCGCGGCTGGTCGTCGCGCACGAAGGACCACTGCAGGATGGTGACGGGGCCAGTCAGCATGCCCTTCATGGGGCGTGAGGTGAGCGACTGGGCATAGACGGTCCACTCCACCGTCATGGGCTGCGGACGGCTGACATCGCCGAAAATGACCGGTGGTTTTACGCAGCGCGAACCGTAGCTCTGCACCCAGCCGTTGCGAGTGAAGGCAAATCCATCAAGAAGCTCGCCGAAATACTCTACCATGTCATTGCGCTCCGCCTCGCCATGCACCAACACGTCCAGACCCAGTTCTTCCTGTTTACGCACGGCGTAAGCAATCTGTTCGCGCATGGCGGTGGTGTATTCCTGACCGGTGATCGTGCCTGCCTTGAAGTCGCGGCGTGCATTGCGGATCTCCGTGGTCTGCGGGAAGGAACCGATGGTTGTCGTCGGGAACAGTGGCAGACCCAGCTGCTGTTGAGCGGTACGTCTTACGGGATAGGCATGGGTTCGCCGTGCCATGTCTGGTGTTACAACGGCGGCGCGCTTCTTCACCTCGGCCCGGTGAATACGCCGTGAGTTGCGGCGCGCCTCGTTGGCCGTGCGGTTTGCATCCAGATCTGCTGCCACAGCCGCGCGACCTTCGCCCAAGGCGCATTTAAGTGTCACCACCTCCTGAACCTTTTGTGTGGCGAAGGCAAGCCAGGATTTCAACTCGCCGTCCAGTTCATCCTCCAACGCAAGATCCACCGGACTGTGTAACAGCGCACAAGACGGCGCAACCCATAAACGGCTGCCCAGCCGCTGCCGTACGGGTTCCAGGAGATCCAGCGCCTTCTCAAAATCGGCGCGCCAGATGTTACGCCCGTCCACCACGCCCGCAGAGAACACTTTGTATGCAGGCAACTGATCGAGTACTGCGGTCAATTGTTCCGGGGCGCGCACCAGATCCACATGCAACCCGTCGACGGGTAGCTGACAGGCCAGCGCCGTGTTGTCTTCCAACGCACCGAAATACGTGGCGAGCAGGCGCTTCAGGCCGGGTTGCTGGAGACGGGCATAGGCGGATTCAAAGGCATTTTTCCACGCCCGAGGGAGATCCAGCACCAATATCGGCTCGTCAATTTGCACCCACTCCACGCCCTGGCCCTTGAGCCGCGCGAGAATCTCGCCATACACGGGCAGCAGCCGGTCGAGCAGCGCCAGCTTGTCGAACTCCGCGCCCTTGATCTTGCCCAGCCACAGATAGGTGAGCGGACCTATCAGCACCGGTTTAACCTTGTAACCTGAAGTGATGGCCTCCTCCACCTCGTCGAACAACTTGTGAGAAGCTACGCTGAACTGCTGATCGGCGCCAAATTCGGGGACGATGTAGTGGTAATTGGTGTCAAACCATTTGGTCATCTCGCAGGCGGGTACATCCACGCCGGTCGGGGCGCGCCCACGCGCCATGCGAAAATAGGTGTCAAGATCCACATGCCGACCAACTTTCCCAAAGCGGGACGGCACCACACCCAGCAGTGTGGACATATCCAGCACATGGTCATACCAGGAAAAATCCCCCACTGGCAGCAGATCCAGCCCGGCCTCCGCCTGAATGGCCCAGTGCCGTGCACGCAGTTCGCGACCCACCTGTTCCAGGCCATCGCGATCCAGGTTGCCCGCCCAATACGCCTCCACGGCGCGCTTCATCTCCCGCTGCGCGCCAATGCGCGGAAAGCCGAGGGTATGTACTATGGTCATGTCTTAAATTCCTTAAATTTTTTCAGGTATTCGCGTTTACTGCGATGCCGCAAAGTGTGATGGCAATCAAGACATGAATCAATTTCTATTTTTTAATGTTAAACTTGAATATTATTCATGTTAATGGTTTTTCATAAACTGTCGAATGTATCTGGAAGTCCGCCATCTTTATACGCTTAGAGTGATCCGCGACAGCGGCAGCCTCGCCCGCGCCGCCGAACGCCTGCATCTGACGCAATCGGCCCTGTCGCATCAGATCAAGGCGCTGGAAGAGCAGTTCAACTGCACGCTGTTTGCGCGCAAAAGCCGCCCCCTGCGCTTCACGCCCGCCGGTACACGCATGCTCGAACTCGCCGAACAGGTTGTCCCAGCGGTGCAAGCCATGGAGCGTGAGCTGGCGCGCCTGGCAGGTGGTGAAACCGGGCGTTTGCACATCGCCATCGAGTGCCACAGTTGTTTCGAATGGTTGATGCCGACCATCGACAGCTACCGTGACCACTGGCCGGAAGTGGAGATGGACCTGTCCACCGGTTTCAGTTTCGACCCCCTGCCCGCGCTGGTCCGTGGCGACATTGATCTGGTTATCACCTCAGACCCTCAGGAAATCGCAGGCATCATCTATGAACCATTGTTCCGCTATGAAGCCCTGCTCACCCTGGCTAAAGACCACCCACTCGCCAGCCATGCCTGGATTGAGCCGCCGCACCTCGCCACCGAGACCCTCATCACCTACCCGGTGGATCGCTCGCGCCTCGATATCTTCCGCCATTTTCTGGAACCTGCGGGCATCGAACCTGCCGGGCGGCGCACCGCCGAACTGACATTGATCATCCTGCAACTGGTGGCAAGCAAACGCGGTGTGGCAGCCCTCCCCAACTGGGTATTGACTGATTATCTGGAGCAGGATTACGTCACTGCACGGCCATTAGGGAAACAGGGGCTATGGGGCACGCTCTACGCCGCGCTACGCACGGATGACCGCAACACACCTTATGTGCGGGACTTTATCGAGACCGCCACGGAGACTTCCTTCCGCACATTGGCGGGTATTCAGCCCGCCTGATCAGGTCAAAAGTACTGAAATTCCCACCGCTTCAAGCTCTTAACAAACACCCTCGCAAAACGCCTTGCAATCCCCCATTAAACACATTATGTTGTGCCTAGATGTTTAACGCATACTACCGATTGTGTTTCATTCTGCCGCAATGAAACAGCCATGAACAACCATAACCGCAAGGAGAAAGCGTATGCAGACAGATACCGTCGCGAACCAGACAGGCCACATTCCACCCCAAGGAATGTCAATGGGCGATAGCACCAGCGTGGCGCTGGCCAGCACCGCTCCTGGCCAATTCCACGTAATTCGCCGCAACGGCAAGCTCACCAGCTTCGATGCCTCCAAGATTGCTGTCGCCCTGACCAAGGCCTTTCTTGCCGTGGAAGGTGGCAACGCAGCCGCATCGCGCCGCATTCACGATACTGTGCAGACCCTGACAGCACAGGTGGTGGACTCGCTGACCCGGCGCACGAAGGGCGGCGGCACCATCCATATCGAGGATATCCAGGATCAGGTGGAACTGGCGCTGATGCGCTCCGGTGAACACAAGGCCGCGCGCGCCTACGTGCTTTACCGTGAAGAGCGCGCCCGCGAGCGTAGTGCGCACGCCCACGCCGCACAACAGGCCACCCCTCCGGTCATCCATGTAACGATGGCGGACGGTAGTCTGCGTCCGCTGGATGTTGCGCGCCTCACCACGGTTGTGACCGAGGCATGCCGCAATCTAGACGGCGTAGCCCCCAACGAAATCCTCGACGATGTACAGCGTAACCTGTTCGACGGCGTTTCCGAGCAGGATGTAGGCCGCGCCGTGGTAATGGTAGCGCGCACCCTGATTGAAAACGAACCCAACTACACCTACGTTGCCGCGCGTCTGCTGCTCGATGACTCGCGCCGCGAGGCGCTCAGCTTTGTGGCGGGCTCCCCGTCAGCCGCCACCGCTGCGCAAATGGCCGAGCGCTATCCCCAATATTTTTCTGATTACGTACAGCGCGGCATCGAACTGGAACTGCTCGATCCGCGCCTCAAGGAATTCAGCCTTGAAAAGCTGGGCCGCGCCCTGCTCCCCGAGCGCGACATGCTGTTCAGCTACCTGGGCCTGCAAACCCTTTACGACCGCTATTTCCTGCACTCCAACGGCCACCGCTTCGAGCTGCCACAGGCGTTTTTCATGCGTGTAGCGATGGGTCTGGCGATCAATGAGATCGACCGCGAGGCGCGCGCCATCGAGTTCTATCAGTTGCTGTCGAGCTTCGACTTCATGAGTTCGACGCCCACGCTTTTCAACGCCGGCACGCTGCGCCCGCAGCTCTCCAGTTGCTACCTCACCTCGATCCCGGACGATCTGGATGGTATCTTCACCGCCATCCGTGACAACGCCCTGCTCTCCAAATACGCCGGTGGCCTGGGCAATGACTGGACCCGCGTGCGCGCCATGGGCGCCCGCATCAAGGGCACCAACGGCCAGTCGCAGGGCGTCGTGCCCTTCCTCAAGGTCGCCAACGACACGGCCGTGGCTGTCAATCAGGGTGGCAAACGCAAGGGCGCGGTGTGCGCCTATCTCGAAACCTGGCATCTCGACATCGAGGAATTCCTGGAACTGCGCAAGAATACCGGCGATGAGCGCCGCCGCACCCATGACATGAATACCGCCAACTGGGTGCCGGATCTGTTCATGAAGCGCGTCCATGAGAATGGCGACTGGACACTGTTCTCGCCAAACGATGTTCCCGACCTGCACGACCTCTATGGCCAGGCCTTCGAAGCGGCCTACGCCCGCTACGAGGAAAAGGCCGCGCGCGGCGAGATCAAGAACACCAAGCGCCTGCCCGCCCTCACCCTGTGGCGCAAGATGTTGAGCCTGGTATTTGAAACCGGCCATCCCTGGGTAACATTCAAAGATCCATGCAACCTGCGCTCGCCGCAGCAGCATGTCGGCGTGGTACACAGCTCCAACCTGTGCACCGAGATCACCCTCAACACCTCCGACAAGGAGATTGCGGTGTGCAACCTCGGCTCCGTCAACCTGGCCGCGCACGTCACACCATGCGACTCCAAGGATGGAGGAGCAAGTAATCAAGTTGGATTGGACCTCAACAAGCTCGCCGCCACTATCCGCACCGCGATGCGCATGCTGGATAACGTCATCGACATCAATTACTACTCCGTGCCACAGGCACGCAACTCCAACCTGCGCCATCGCCCGGTGGGCCTGGGGATAATGGGTTTTCAGGACGCCCTGCATGAACTGCGCATCCCCTATGCCTCGGATGCGGCGGTCGAGTTTGCCGACCGGTCGATGGAAGCGATCAGCTATTACGCCATCCAGGGTTCCACCGACCTCGCCGAGGAACGCGGCAGCTACTCCACTTATACGGGCTCGCTGTGGAGCAAGGGCATACTGCCCCTGGACTCCATCAAACTGCTGCGCGAAGCGCGCGGCGGCTATCTGGAATGCGACGAGTCCTCGACACTGGACTGGGACAGCCTGCGCGAGCGCGTAAAAACCGTCGGCATGCGCAACTCCAATTGCCTGGCGATTGCGCCTACCGCCACTATCTCCAACATCTGCGGCGTGAGCCAGTCCATCGAGCCCACTTTCCAAAACCTGTACGTGAAATCCAACCTGTCGGGTGACTTCACCGTGGTGAACCCCTACCTGGTACGCGACCTCAAAGCACGCAAGCTGTGGGATTCCGTGATGGTCAACGATCTCAAATATTTCGACGGCAGTGTGCAGCGCATCGACCGCATTCCCCAGGACCTCAAAACCCTGTACGCCACCGCCTTCGAGGTTGACTCGTCCTGGCTCGTGGATGCCGGCAGCCGCCGCCAGAAATGGATCGACCAGTCCCAATCGCTCAACCTCTACATGGCCGAGCCCTCCGGCAAAAAACTCGACACACTGTACCGCCACGCCTGGATCAAAGGCCTCAAAACAACTTACTACTTGCGTAGCATGGGTGCAACGGCGTCGGAAAAAACCACCATCACCGATGGCGCACTGAACGCCGTGAGCGCCTTGCCGCAAGTGTGCGCGATTGACAACCCTGAGTGTGAGGCGTGCCAGTAAGCAAGTCTGCCCTTCCCCAAAGACATCCCCTCTCCCCGCCGGGGAGAGGGCCAGGGTGAGGGGATGCAAGAATGTAGGTCGGGTCAAGCGCAGCGGACCCGACAGCACAAAACACAACCGAACAGAGGATCAAAAACATGTTGAACTGGGACGAACCCCTATCCATCACCCCACCCAAACCGCTGCAGCCCACCCTGCCGCTGGAAGACCAGCACGGCGTCATCGGCCTGGAAGACCTTGAAATGGGCGCCTCGCGCATCCGTGTGGATGACAAGAAAATCATCAACTGCCGCGCCGACCTGAACCAACTGGTGCCGTTCAAATACACCTGGGCCTGGCAGAAATACCTCGACGCCTGCGCCAATCACTGGATGCCGCAGGAAATCAACATGTCCGCCGACATCGCCCTGTGGAAAAGCCCCACCGGCCTCACCGAGGACGAGCGCCTCATCATCAAGCGCAGCCTGGGATTCTTCTCCTCCGCTGACTCCCTGGTGGCAAACAACCTGGTGCTGGCCGTGTACCGCCACATCACCAACCCCGAATGCCGCCAATACCTGCTGCGCCAGGCCTTCGAAGAAGCGCTGCACACCCACGCCTACCAATACGTGGTGGAAAGCCTGGGCCTGGACGAAGCCGAGGTATTCAACATGTACCGCGAAGTACCCGCGATCCACAACAAAGCCGCCTGGTCCCTCCCCTACACCCAAAGCCTCGCCGACCCCAACTTCCACACCGGCACGCCCGAAACAGACCGGCGCCTGCTGCGCGACCTGATCGCGTTTTACGTAATCTTCGAAGGCATCTTCTTCTATGTCGGCTTCGTGCAGATGCTCACCTTCGGCCGCCGCAACAAAATGATCGGCGCCTCCGAACAGTTCCAATACATCATGCGTGACGAAAGCATGCACATGAACTTCGGCATCGACGTCATCAACCAGATCAAAATCGAAAACCCGCACCTGTGGAGCCGCGAATTCCAGGAAGAAATCGCCCACATGATCCGCGAGGCCGTGGAACTCGAATACCGCTACGCCATCGACACCATGCCACGCGGCGTGCTCGGCCTCAACGCCGCGATGTTCAACGAATACCTCAAATACATCGCCAACCGCCGCTGCGCCCAGATCGGCCTGGCCGAACTCTACCCCGGCGCCACCAACCCCTTCCCCTGGATGAGCGAAGTAGTGGATCTAAAAAAAGAGAAAAACTTCTTCGAAACGC
Source organism: Gammaproteobacteria bacterium (assembly GCA_016191235.1). GTDB lineage: Bacteria > Pseudomonadota > Gammaproteobacteria > Ga007554 > LNEJ01. The sequence goes on along the minus strand of JACPOZ010000013.1, from coordinate 29,459 downwards.
GGGTGATTGAGTATCAGAGCGGGGGGGCTTTGAGTTGGGATTGAGGGGCGTGATGCAATTAGGTAGGGTGCAATAACCGTAGGGAATTGTGCCGTATCCCGCGCCTTACGCGCGTTTCCCGATTAACTCTCAAGAGACCATCATGCAGACACAGTTAGCTCAACTTATCGATAAGAAACTTGCCGAGGAGCTACGTAAAATTGATTCCGTAACGCTTGAGGCAGTGGATACCGCGTGTAATGGCATTAGACCAGCGCCAACTTGCCCTCATGTTAGTGATGTGATGGAAGCAATAAATCATGCTTGTGGGCGCGGTCACGTTGAGAGGGCGAAAATTGCCCGAGAGGTGATCGTCTCGACCATTTCCCCGATAAAAGACATACTTACCCCGAAGGCCGCAGACCAAATTATGGCTGTGATCACAAAAGCTTTCCCCGAAGATTGGTTCTTGAGTGTGGCGCAAAACATCAAGGACGTTTACAAGGGAGGATCAATTCCCACCAACAAGTTCCACGAGCGGGCTTTTGAACTTGCACTCTCATCAATGAGGATCGGGGCAATAAATGCCTCTCGCCGTGGGATTTCAAGCGTAAGGACAGCTTTGGATGAGATCCTTCTACAAAGGCCCCCTTGGTGGAAACGCTTGCGTAATGGCATTTGGAGGTTTTTCGCTCTCCCGTTAATGAAGTGGGTGTTTGGTATTGCGGCAATAGTCATTGCCGCCATTCTCTTGGAAATTCTCGGGCTAAAAGGGCCATGAGCGAGTAAATCCTATGGTTTTCCGCAAGCCTGAATACCGATTTTTTTTGGGTCAAAGGGTTTGCCAGATGACCAGCACGTAGGGCGCAATAACCAACGGGCATTGCGCCGTATGCGAATTACCACGATACTACTACCATGCCTGATTACCGTCGCGCCTGGCACCCAGGTGGCACCTATTTCTTCACTGTCAACTTGCTGCAACGGCATGGCAACGATCTACTGACACGGCATGTTGACTTGTTGCGCGACACCGTGCGTTCAGTGCGGCGACGTCACCCCTTTACGATTCATGGCTGGGTGGTGTTGCCTGATCATCTGCATTGCGTGATCGAACTGCCACAAAACGATGCCGATTTCGCCACTCGCTGGCGGTTGATAAAAATGGACTTTTCCAAAGCGTTGCCGCGAACGGAGCGGCTTTCCGAGGTTCGGGCACGACGTGGTGAACGAGGTATCTGGCAACGCCGCTATTGGGAACACCTGATTCGCGACAAAGCGGATTTTCGTACGCACATGGATTATGTTCATATCAATCCGATGAAACATGGCTTGGTTAAACGCGTGGCAGACTGGCCGCATTCAACGTTTCATCATTTGGTGGAGCAAGGCGTTTATCCGAAGGACTGGGCGGGTGGTGATGAAACAGCATTGGGTTACTCCGATTGACATTCGGCGCAATGCCCTTCGGTTATTGCGCCCTACTGCACTGGATGAGCGAAGTGGTGGACCTCAAAAAAGAGAAAAACTTCTTCGAAACGCGGGTGATTGAGTATCAGAGTGGGGGGGCGTTGAGTTGGGATTGAGGGGCGTGATGTAATCAGGCAGGGTGCAATAACCGAAGGGCATTGCATCGAATGGCGCGGCATACGGTGCAATACGCTATGCTATTGCACCCTACGATTACGCCTTACGCGCGTTGGGCGGGTGGTGATGAAACAGCATTGGGTTACCCCGATTGACTGCACTATCGCAAGGGTAATCAGGGCACACTCGCTGTCTTGAGTTCCCGGAAGGGGCTTTTAATGCAAAGCGGCCCCCTGCGTGTGGAGCTGGAGAAAATCACGAAAAACCATGTCAAGTGTTTTTTGCACTTTTTACGAAAAAAGTGCTGAATAGTTACGCTTTTTTTACATTACGGTAAACTATAGCCTGATAGTCACTCGGCATTCTATGAAAAGGGCAGAAACATGGGATTTTTAACAGGTAAACGCGCGCTCATTGTTGGATTGGCAAGCACACGCTCTATCGCCTGGGGTATCGCCAAGGCCATGCAGCGCGAAGGAGCGGAGCTGGCATTCACGTACCAGAACGAGAAGCTCCGTGAACGTGTCGAGGACATGGCTGCCCAGTGCGGGTCAGAGATCACCATGCCATGCGATGTGGGCAGTGATGAACAGATCGAAGCCGCATTTCAGCACCTGGATAATTTCTGGGACCACCTGGATATCATTGTCCACTCCGTCGCCTACGCCCCGCGCGAACAGCTCGAAGGCCCCTATCTGGACAGCGTAACCCGCGAGGGCTTCCGCATTGCCCATGAAATCAGCTCCTACAGCTTTGCTGCGCTGGCCAAGGCTGGGCGCAACATGATGGAAGGACGCAACGGCGCGCTGCTCACCCTCAGCTATCTCGGCGCAGAACGCACGATGCCCAACTACAACGTCATGGGCCTGGCCAAGGCCAGCCTGGAGGCCAATGTGCGCTACATGGCCCAGACCCTGGGTCCTGACGGCATCCGGGTGAACGCCATCTCCGCTGGTCCCATCAAAACGCTGGCCGCCGCCGGCATCGCGGATTTCAGAAAACTACTGGATCACGTGGAAAAGAACGCGCCCATGCGACGCAATGTCACCATTGACGAAGTCGGCAATGCCGCCGCCTTCCTCTGCTCCGATCTGGCCTCTGGCATCACGGGAGAGATCACCTATGTCGATGGAGGATTCAACACCACCGCGATGGGTGGATTGTCTTAGGGCGAGTCCGTGGGGGTATCTGGCACTAAACCACCCCGCAGGATTTGTCAGGGAAGCTTGCTCCCTGACCTGAATAGTGAAGTTGTAGGGTGCATCTTACGCACCACAATCATTGGTGCGTAAGATGCACCCTAATAACAATTGATGCTTTGAAATAGCCAGCAGCCTTACCCCGTATTGCGCATTCCTGCGGCAATCGCGTTGATGGATCGCAATAACGGGTCCAGCCAGGCGGCGCGTTCCGCATCGCTGAGGGAGGTGTCGCGGTAGCGTTTGAGCAGGGTCACCTGGATATGATTAAGCGGATCCAGGTAAGGATTGCGGCGGCGCATGGAGAGTGCCAGCAGCGGATTTTCCTCGACCAGTGACTCTATCCCGGCCACATCCAGAATCTGGCTAACCGTCTGCTCATACTCACCAAGGATCAGGTTATAGACACACTGCCGCGCATCCGCATCATTGCACAGCTCTGCATATTCCTGTGCGATCGACATATCCGCCTTGAACAGCGCCATCTGGGTATTGCTCAACATGGCACGGAAAAACGGCCATTCCTTGTACATGGACTGGAGCTGGGAAAAGCGCTCCGGCGTATTTTTCCGCCAGCTCGCCAGCGCAGTGCCGATGCCAAACCATGCCGGTAATGTGTGACGCGACTGGCCCCAGCCAAATACCCAGGCAATCGCGCGCACTGAATTCTTCGAGCGATCAGCCTTGTTACGGTGTGACGGGCGGGAACCGATGTTGAGCAAGCCGATTTCGCTGACGGGCGTGGCCTCATAGAAATAGTCGAGAAAGCCAGCGGTATGGTCCGTCAAGTTCCGGTAGGCCGCCTCTCCGGCCTGCGACAACTGGGCCATGGTATCAAGATGCTCACGTTGCTCTGCGGCAGGCGTTTGGATCAACCCGCGGCTGGCTTTTAGCAGCCCGGTGATACCCATGGAAAGCTCATAGACCGCCGTTTCCGTGTTGCTGTACTTGTACGAGATCATCTCACCCTGTTCGGTGAATTTGATCTGGCCGAACACCGTGCCCGCAGGCTGGGAAAGAATGGACTCGTGCGTAGGGCCACCACCACGCCCAACTGTGCCGCCGCGCCCGTGGAAGAGGCGGCATTCGATATCGCGCGAGGTAGTGATGGCGGTGATCTTTTTCTGTGCCTCGTAGAGGTACCATGAAGAAGTTAAAATCCCACCGTCCTTGCAGGAATCGGAATATCCCAGCATCACCTCCTGCTTGTTGCCCGACGCCTTGAGCAGTGCGGCATAGGTGGGATTATCGAGTAGCGCCGTCAGCACCTGATCGATATGCGCCAGATCGTTGATAGTTTCAAACAGGGGCGCGACATGAATATTGCAGAACCACCCTTCATCATTGCAACCCGCCAGCCCCGCCTGGCGCGACAGCAGCATCACCTCCATGATGTGGCTGGCAGCGTGGGTCATTGAAATAACATAGCTGCCGAAGGCCTTAGGGCTGATTTCACGGCGCATCCGCGCCATTACCGCGAACACCTCCAGTGTTTCAAGCGTGGCGGGACTCAACACATCCGCATCAGCCGTCAGCGGGCGATCTTCAGCGATAACCGCGGACAGCAGCGCCATGCGTTCCACTTCGGACAACGCAAAATAATTAACGGCTTCCGGCTGCTGAGCCAGCAATTCCGCAACAGCCGCAGTATGGCGCGATGACTCCTGGCGCACATCCAGATGCATCAGGAAAAAGCCGAAGGTCTCCACCAACCGTATCAGGTCCTTAAGATCGCCTTCGGCGACACTGGCATCACCGTGACTGATCAAAGAGTCGTGCATCAAATAAAGATCGGTGAGCAATTCCTCCTCGGAGTCGTAACCCATCCCCAGATCATTCACCTCTTTATTTTCGATACGCTTTTTGACCAGCAGGAGGTTGGCCTCCAGACGATAACGCATCACGTACAGCTTGCGCCGGTAAGGCTCATTAGCGAACCGGGTAGGCGCATCGCGCAAGGCCTTGTCCAGGAAGTGATCATCCCGTTTCAGGCTGGCCAGAAACGCCAGGGACGGCTGACACAACAGCACGGAGTGCGTCAGAACATAGCTAAGCTGTGTCACCCGGCTGATGTATTCCAGCAGAACGGCCCGCGCCTGAAAGCGTAGTGCAAGCGCCGTGGTCTCCGGGGTGACGTTGGGATTACCGTCCCGGTCACCGCCGATCCACGACCCAAAGCGCAGAAAACTCGGCGCGGCAATCGCCCTGCCATTGGATGGGTCAGCGCCATAGGTCTTTTTGATGGCCTTTTCCAGATAACGATAAGTAATCGGCACCGCCTGGAACAGGCATTCCTGAAAATAGTAAATGCCGTTTTTGATTTCGTCGGGCACCGTAGGCCGATGGATACGCACCTCATCGGTCTTCCACAGGATCTGGATCTGGCCCTCCAGCAATTCGATGATTTCGTCACGCTCGTTGGGACCGACGCGCGGGTCATCCAGACGCTCACTGGTAACAAAGATGCGCCGCAACGCCTCCATGATGGTGCGGCGCTTCGATTCCGTGGGATGCGCAGTAATCACGGGGATATAGGCAAGCCGTTCGAGCACTGTCTGCAACTGCTGCGCGCTGATGTCCTGGTCGTGAAACTCGCGCAGCGTCGCATCAAACGACCCTGTCCACAGCGGCCCACCCGCGCGCACCTGAAGGCGGCGCTGACGATGCTGATAAGCCTCCTCGGCGATATTCACCAGACTGAAATAGGTGCTGAAGGCGCGCACCACATGCGTCAGCGTCTCCGGGTCCAGTTCGCTGATAAATTCGGCAAGCTGCTGTCTTTTACGGACATTTTCCTTTCCATGCAGGGTAAGATAACCTTTGCGCAAGGTTTCCACGGCGACAAACACCCGTTCTCCGGCCTGGGCATGGAGAATATTGCCCAACAGATTGCCAAACAGCCTGACGCGTTCCCGCAGTTCTTTGTCACTCATGGATGATTTCTTTCGGTTATATGGAAACAAGGCAAAGCGGGATATTATAACCTGTTGGCGGGCCTCTGAGAAATCCGAAAGCTACGGCGCAGCAATACACCAAACGTTATGCGACTCTCCACGTTCATCTTTGTTATTTCCTTATCCGTGGCACGCCAATCTTGGGGCACCAAGCCGATATTGGACATTCATCGCACCGGGGGGTGGTCGGGACGCAAATCTCGCGCCCAAGAGAAATCATGTTCACGTGTAACGAGTAGCGAAGCTCGGGCGGGATTTTGGATTGCAGGCGATCCATGTCTCGCGGCGCGCAGTGTTTGTCTTTTTGCGTCGGCCTGACCCAGCCGAGACGCCTGGCGATTCGCCAGCAATGCGTGTCCACAGGAAAAACTTGCCTGCCTAACGAGTACATCAAAACACATCGCGCAATTTTCTTCCCAACTCCCGGCAGTGACAACAAGAAAACTTCTGCATCCTTGTCGCTCATCTTGCGTAATGGCTTCAGAGTCGGCTCACCGAACTTTGCCACGATGACATCGAAAAGATTGCGGATCGCCTTTGCTTTCTGGTTCGATAGACCACCGCTAACGATAGGCCGTGCAATATATTCGGCTGGCGCTTCGGCAATCTGCAAATGGGTGGGAAAGGTTTCTTTCAGTGAGCGGAAGGTGCTACGGTAGCCCGTTTCGTCAGTTCTGGTACTGCAAATGATGAACAGCAATTCGTCGAGCGGTTCCTTGAGGTTATAGTGATTGAAGTCGTGGTAGCGGTTTTTCAACGCTGCTGCAACGTCCCAAACGGTTGGAGGATATTTTTGCGAGGCCATATCTGGAAGTCAGGGGTCAACCCTAGAACTATCTAATCTGGACACAAGGTATAACGCCAAATTTAAAAATATTTTTTAGGTCGCTATAAATGCTTCCCAAGGTTGATGATGCCTCGAAATGCGATCACGCATATCTGGCGACTTCAATCCCTTTGAGAAGTATACCAGCTCGGTTCCACGTCGGGCATTGCCGTAGGCGCTATATGGCAGATTCATCTCTGCCCCTGTGTTTTTTCCGTAGCATTCTCGTATCAACGGATGATCGTCATAAGAAACCATCCACGGGCGATGCAGCTTTTGCGTTACCCATGTGGCGAGTTCCCGGTGATCTTTCTCGTTGTAATGATTGAGATATAACCCTGGCCCTTTCTCCACGTATGGCGGATCAAGATATACCAGTGCGTTCTGGGGTAACTTTGGCTGAATCACTTCGAGGAAATTACGTGCCTCTAAGTTGTAAACACTAATACGGGAGCGAAACTTTCCTATTGCTTGGATGCGTTGAATCAGGTCGTCACGGTTATAGCGCGCATCGATCTTCCACTTACCCGTCTGGTTCTTCCCCCCAATTACACCTGCTGCAAGAATGCCTGAACGATTAGTCCTATTGAGGAAGAACGTAGAAAAACCAAGCTCCAGAAGATTGCTCTTGTCGCGATTACGCCAGATGGTTCGTTGAACGTGCCATGTGTCCATGTTGCATGGTGTATCGCTAATTCTGGCGCATAAATCATCAGTGTGAAATACAGCGCTGTCCCAGAACGCGAACACAGCCCGGTCAAAATCATTGATGTGAATAGCACTGACCACGTAGCTCAATAGCAGATCAAGCGCCAAACCCGATCCACCGCAAAACGGTTCTACATAATGAGCATCATATAGTCTGTTCTGAGCGATTAATTTTTCTAAGTAAGGCCGCAGTCGCGCCTTGCCACCGGGATACCGTAGGGGGGTGCAATTCGCCATTACTGTTTCCGTTTGCGCTTGATCATTTCAATGGATTTGATTGTTGTAGGACAATGGGTTGACTAGCTGCGTAAATTCTCTTCCAGAGAAGATCCATCCCTCCGCTCAGATTGCGCCACGTGGTACGAACATGATCTTGGCTAATGGCACTGTTTGTGTTATGTGCTGTTTGGCAAAGCTGCTCATAAATCTGCCCCGAACTCTTAAAACTCGTAGCCAGCACCGTTTTATTGGCTGGATCAGTTGGGTGGGAGCTTCCAAGCAGGTGATTTGCCGCCTGATCGATGTTCGTGGTTTTATTGCCAACTTTTTGTTGCATTGCCGTCAAATAAAGTTCTGCCGTCATTTCCTGTAGCGAGCGGAGCAGCAAAGCACAGGCATAAGGGGCTCGTTGTACCTCAACTCCCTCCTTTAACTCGATAACAATCTCTCGACATTTCGCATTGGTTACCGTTTGCAAGTCCCTTTTGTCGATCAGGTACTTCAAAGTTCGTTTTTTTCGAGCAATTACTGGAGCCGTCTCAGATGCCTCATTTGGCATGGTGTACTGCTGCGAAGCCCTCGAACCTGCTTGAGCCGCACTGGATGAACCCGTGGGCTTGGGCGCCGACTGATCAGTGTCGTGCTTGGCTGGCTCAAGCGAGGCTTCTGTCGGCGTGGATGGCTGTGCGGTCACTGGCGATATTGCGGCCTCAACCTCGTTGAAATAATTAGACATGGATTCAGCTTTTGCAAACTCATCACGGGTATGTACATGCCCAGACACCACATCACTAGCGACTTTGGAAAGCGCCTGCAAGGCGCGCTGCCTATCTGCGCCAATTTCAAATTTCTTGGGTCCAAGAGTAAAGCCAAAGCGTTGCTGGAACTGAACCTTACCCACCACTCGCTCGAAGTTGGTGATTTTAAAGGCGCTCCGATCCAGCTCATTGATTACATCCAAATTAAGCACTTGCGCTTGCCGTAGCTGCTCGACACACTGCCAAAGACCCGTGTGGTCAAATCGTGCAACCTGCAGAGCGGACCAAGCACTACGACCAGCCCCATCGTTTTCACCAGCGTGACGCAAACGAATAAAACGTTTCGCAGTCTCCCTGTCATCAAAGATCACAACATCGGCTTCGGAAGGCCATTTATTCGGGAACTCTGTTTGAAGACGTTTGAAGCGCTGACGCATCGCTGTGTTGAGTCCGATGTCATCCCGATCAAGCAGGCCCGGCTGAGAAAGCAAGCGCAAAGCGGTTAACCGACGGTTGCCGTCAAGTACAATGTAACGATTGGACTCGTACTTCGAGGCTATCACATAAAGCCGGTCGCCTGGGTCAAGCATGCCAATCTCGCAAATATCGAAAGCAAGTGCCAGAACTTTTTCTCCGTCGTGCTCAACGGATAAAAGACTCTGCATGGCCTCAGTCTGATTGTCCTCTGGATTGGTTCTAGGATTGGATACATCGAGATCAAGCTGCGTGATAGATAGCGTTTCTTTGCGATACATGGTTTCCCCGCCCCGTGGAATTGATGGATTTCACCTTGATTTTTTGGAAGTTTAAAGCTTTGCCTGGTACGGCTGTCTTGCCTTAATAAAATCGCTCCGCGCCCCCAGTCTACTCGCCAACTCACGGCCTATTGTCTCGCCCAGCAATACAGGAACCGCATTCCCTATCTGGCGCATGGCTTCGCCCCAGGCGCCTTTTATGACGAAACTGTCTGGGAATGTCTGAATTCGTTTTGCCTCACACACCGTAAAATAACGGACGCTGCCATCCGGATAGCGGATCATATTTTCTCCGCCGGGAACGCCATGGCCTCCCGCCTTGATGGTTTTTGCTGGCCAGTCTATATCGCTGCCCGTATGGCCGGGATAGGTGCGCGCACCGTCGTGGAAGACATGATCGTCAATGCCGTGCTGGGTCTCTGGATCCGGGATGCCTTGCAGCGCGTCCCTCACCGTGCGCCAGGGCGCACACTCCGGTTCAAACATGCCGTATTTATCTTTCAAGCGAACAACCTTCTCTTGCAGAAGCTCGGTTAGCGGTGCGCGCTCTGATTCTGCAACGTTGTGGCGCTTCCAATATTCGCCGGTAACATACATTTCCCAAAGCAATCTGTCTTCAGAATGTGTTTCTGCGGGGAATAACCAGGACAAGCCCAGATCAGCTCTCGTGCCTACGATGACAACCCGTTCCCGCGTTTGCGGGACACCATAATTTGCTGCGTTTATTAACTTGAACGAAACGTCGTATTTTGTTCCGGCATAGGGAAGCTGCCCAATGTTACGGAGGTCGGACAAATGTTCTTTCCAGTCGACATCTTGCTTCGCAATAAATCCGGGGTAGGTAAGCCTCAGGATTATGTATTCGAAGTAATCCGCAAATGATGCCCTGAGCAAGCCTTTGACGTTCTCGAATACAAAGGCTTTTGGGGTGAGTTGTTCAATCGCTCGAATTGCATAGGGGAACATGTCGCGGCTATCTTGATCCGCCCTATGTTTTCCACCCAATGAAAATGGCTGGCAAGGCGGGCCGCCCGCTACGACATCAACTTCGCCCAAGGCATTAAGGTCAAAATCTTTAATATCGCCAAAGAAAACTTTTCCCGCTTCAAAGTTTTCATAGAGCGATGCGCAAGCATGTTTATTAAATTCCACAAACGCAGAATGCTGAAAACCAGCAAGCTCTAGCCCTTTAGCCAACCCACCAGCCCCAGAAAATATCTCTAGTGACTTCATGGCTTGCGCTCGATATTTTTGAAGTGATTTTTGATTCTGGAAAGGATGGTGCTTTCTTCAGCATGAGCGCCGTTGCATTTTTCTGCCCAAGCTCGGCCCGGATGAATCACATCCCAATCCGATTTTGCTTGTTCATATCGCCCGCTTCCGGGGTCGTGATTTCCGAAGCCATCCACAGCCGTATTCCAGAGAGGCATATTCAACTTGATTAACGCAGCCTCGATGGTGCTAATCATGTCCGAGCTGGCGTCCTCAAAGATGACAAACCGGCACCTGAAGTCTTGAAGTTCTAGCCTTTGAGCAATACTGATGCTTCGACTGTGCTCCCGCAGACGGTTAAATAGTTCTTTGGACTGATCGAAATTGCTATCGGAAACCCGCGCTTGACGCCAGCCCTTTGGTACAGCCTTGCCGACATATATTGGGTAACTGTAAGACAGTCGATTCAACTCTGCATATTTTTTGTATGCGGGATTTTTGCCTGTGTAATAGATGGCGTAAACCCCTGTGCCAAGGAAAGACTCTGGCGGGGGCAGCGTGTGTACGGGAGTACCGTTAAAGAACCTGATAGCGTCTTTGACGAGTTCAGCAAAAGCGTCGTTTTTATATACGTGTTCACTTCTATCGAAAGCTTTTGATTTCATAAGTGTGCAACGCGCATGGGCTTGTCGATTTAAATTTTCTCATGTTGAGATGGTAAATGCCACCCAGGAATATTAGCACATTACTACTTTGCGCTAGCATCCAAAAGCTGCCGCGAACGAGGAGTAAGGGTTAAAGCTGCAGATCAGGGCGCACGCAGTGCCGCCCTGGCATTTGAGACTATTTCTTGCTCGCCTTGGCGATAATGCTATCGTTTTGGGCGCGCAGGGGGTTGTTTTCCCCCAGCAAGGCATTGGACTTCGCCGCCAGATCCGCCGCCTGCGCCAGGCGTCCCTGTTGCTGGCGAACGGATGCCAGGCGATGCCAGATCACAGGGTTTTTGGGCTCCAGGCGCAGCGCCCTTTCCAACGTGGCGACGGCGCTGCCCAATTTCTTTGCTTTTACTAGCCGCTCCGCCTTCTTGAGCATATCGGCGACAGCCGGGCTGGTTACTTGAGAGACTTCCGGCGCAGGTGCAGCCGCAGGCGATGATGCGACAGGAGGTGGGGCAGCGTTTTCTTTAGGTGTGACTTTCTGCTCCCTGGAAACGGGAGACGGTTCTTTGGAAGCAGCGGCAGGCTTATCCTTGCTCATCTGCGAGGCACAACCTGCCAGCAACAACGCGGTGGCTACCCCAGTAACGGCAAACTTGATCTGATTGCTCATACTCATTGCAATACCTCGTCGAGCCAGTCAACAGCTTTGTCTACCGCATTGTTCAGTGTATCGCCAATAGCATCGGCAGGGATAGCGGGTTCCTCAAGGCAAGACGCCATCTCCATAGGGGCCGAGCCGCGCATAAACGGCATCTGCGCGGCACCCGCGCATCCCTCCATACTGCGCAAGCGCGTCTGTTGATCAATCCAGACCCACTCAATGCCTTTGGGCGCCTCCAGGCGCAACGGTTGCGCGCCAATGCGCAGCATAACATCACCCCATGCCTGGAGTGCGCCGGTCGCGCCGCTCAGCCCCGTTGAACGGTTATCATCACGGCCTAGCCACACCACTGCCAGGCGGTCGCCGGTAAACCCTGCAAACCAGCTATCACGCATATCATCGGTAGTGCCGGTTTTTCCCGCCACTGACCATGACCATGGCACGCGTGAGTACAGGGACACGCCGGTGCCGCTATGCATGACATCCTGCAGTGTGCGATTAAGCAAATAGACCGGGGCGGGATCAAAGGCCTGCTTGACGGTCACATCATAGCTGCGCAACGGCTTACCCTCCACGCTCAACACCTCACGGATAGCGCGCAATGGGGTGTTGAAGCCACCACTGGCCAGTGTCTGATACATCTGGGTGACCTCAAAGGGCGTCAGTTCGGCAGCCCCAAGCAGCACCGAAGGGTAAGGCTTGAGCTTCTCCTTAACCCCAAGACTTTCCATCGTATGCAGCACATTCTTTACGCCAACGCCCATGCCCAGCCGCACGGTGGCGAGGTTGTAGGAGCGTGCCAGCGCGGTTTTGAGAGGCACCCAGCCATGAAACTGCCGGTCGTAATTGTACGGCCTCCAGGGCTTCCCACCTGGATTCTTGAGCGTCAGAGGACCATCGTCGAGCAGGCTGATCAGCGTGTATTTCTTGGGATCGGCCAGTGCAGTGAGATAGACAGCGGGCTTGACCAGAGATCCGATGGGGCGCCGGGCATCCAGCACCCGGTTAAAACCAGCGGAGTCGGCATCGCGCCCGCCCGCCACCGCCAGCACTTCTCCACCGTCACTGCTGGTGACAATCGCAGCCCCTTCCAGACTGCCCGCAGGCAAACGCTGCTGTTTTTCCAAACTTTCAACACGGACTTTAATCGCGCCTGCTACGGCGTTTTGCACCAGCGGGTCGAGTGTGGTCAAGATTTGCAAACCGGCCGAATTCAGGTCTTGCTCCTGATAATCGCGCCGTAACTGGCGACGCACCAGATCTATGAAGGCCGGAGAAAGCGCTGCGCTGCTTGCCGCCTTGGCTGTCACACCCAGCGGCGCGGCCTGAGCGGTGCGCGCCTGCGCTTCGGTAATGACGCCCTGCCCTGCCATTATTTGCAGCACCTGGTTACGCCGTGCAAGAGCACGCTGGGGATGGCGACGCGGGTCATAATAAGACGGGCCGCGCACCAACCCCACCAGCAGGGCCAGCTCGGGCAGTTGCAGATCGCTCAGCGGGCGGCGAAAATAGAACCAGCTAGCGCGCCCAAAACCGTGTATGGCGTGCTTGCCGGACTGTCCCAGATAGATTTCATTGCAATATGCTTCAAGGATCTCGTCTTTCTCATAATGCCACTCAAGCTGCCATGACATGATGGCCTCCTTGAGCTTGCGCGTCATGGTGCGTTCGTTGCTGAGGAAAAAGTTCTTCACCAACTGCTGGGTCAAGGTGCTGCCGCCCTGCACCATCTCCCGCGCCCGCACATCGGCCCACAGGGCGCGCGCCACAGCGAGGGGGTCAATGCCGTGATGTTCACGGAAATTACGGTCTTCGACCGCAAGCAGACCCTTGATAAGGGGCGCGGGCACCTCTTTAAGGCGCACAAAAACCCGATCCTCGTTGTGCGCCGGGTAGATTTTGCCAATCAGCACAGGATCGAAACGCACCAGCGGCAGAGGCTTGCCGCTGCCCAGATGTTGCAGACTCACCAGGCGATCACCGGAAAATACCGCCCGCAAGGCCACTGAATTTTCCCTGCCGTCGCCGAAGGTAAAGGGGCGCGTCACTACCCGAAATTCGTCCCCATTACGCGCATAACTGCCTGTGAGTCTTTCGCCCCCGGTCTGGCGATAACCCAGCATCTGCAACTCTTCCGCGAATTGCGCGCTGCTTAGGCGGGCATCAGGGACAAGCTCGAGCGGGCGTGCATAAACCTGCGCCGGCAGCGCCCACCGATTACCCTCGAACTGGCTGCGCACGGTATGATCGAGATAGGCGATATAGCCCACCGCCGCGAGCAGCAGCATGAGCAGTGCATACCTGACTGCGGGGCTGCTCCAGCCGCGAGCAAACCAGTTACGGCCAAGGGGGGAAGGCGAATGTTTTTGAGAAGATTGAGATGACATCTTTTACAATTGTCTCAAGATATCGGAATCAAATCCAGTTGAATGAAATAATTATATTAATTTCATATAGTTGGGAATGCGTCCCGCGAACCGGCATTCTGGCATGAGTAAGTTATTCTGGATAAACCCGACCGACGGCACGTATTCATTCCCCCCCGTTGAATATGCCTTGCGCGAACCGAACGGCCTGCTGGCGGCGGGTGGCGATCTCTCGACCGCACGTCTGATCAATGCCTACCGCAGTGGTATTTTCCCTTGGTACAGCGAAGGGCAACCGATACTCTGGTGGTCCCCAGACCCCCGCGCCGTTCTATACCCATCACGCTTAAAAGTATCGCGCAGCCTGCGCAAGACGCTCAAGAAGGGGGAATTCAAGGTAACGCTGGATACCGCCTTCCGCCAGGTGATGCAAGCCTGCGCCGCACCGCGCACAGAGGGTGGAGGCACGTGGATCACCGATGAGATGCTCGATGCCTATTGCCGTCTGCATGATCTGGGCATTGCCCACTCTGTGGAGGCCTGGCGCGGGGATGATCTGGTAGGCGGACTCTATGGTGTCGCCATCGGCAGGGTATTTTTCGGCGAATCCATGTTCAGCCGCGTCACCGACGCCTCCAAGGTGGCGTTTGTCCATCTGGTGCGCCAACTGGAGCGCTGGGGCTATGCCGTGATTGATTGCCAGGTAGGCTCCGGCCACTTGCAGAGCCTGGGGGCCGAAGATATCAGCCGCGCCGATTTCAACACGTTATTGCAACAATGGCGCGACATCCCCGGCCACGCCGCGCCGTGGCGAATTGAATGCGAGTCCCTGTGACATGACCAGCCCGACCACCCGCACCCTGGCCTTATACAGCGGCACGCCACACCCCTGCAGCTACCTGCCGGGGCGCACAGCAACGACCCTGTTTCCCGATCCACGCGTGGCTGTTGATACACACCTCTACAGCCAGCTTATTGACCATGGCTTCCGGCGTAGCGGCGAACACATATACCGCCCCCACTGCCAAAGTTGCAACGCCTGCATCCCGGTGCGAGTTCCCGTCGCCGCATTTCAACCCAACCGCGCGCAGAAGCGCACCTGGCAACGCAATAAAGACCTTCAAGTAAGCCGTGTGGCCGCCACGCGCAACGAGGAACACTTCACGCTTTACCGGCGCTATCTCGCTACCCGCCACCCTGGCGGCGGCATGGACGACCCCGACCCGGAGCATTATCTGTCTTTTTTCACGCACCCCCGGATCGACACTGCCTTTTATGAATTCCGCCTGGGTGGCGATCTGCTGGCCGTGGCCGTGGTCGACCATCTCGAACAGGGGCTATCGGCGGTCTACACCTTCTTCGACCCAGACCACACTGCGCGCAGCCTCGGGGTGTATGCCGTGTTGTGGCAGATCGATGAAGCCCGGCGCCTCGGCCTGCCATGGGTCTACCTGGGCTACTGGATCAAGGAATCGCCCAAGATGCGCTATAAAAGCCAGTACCGCCCGCTGGAGGCATACCTGGACGGGTATTGGAGCACGATTGATCCGGCTTTATGACGAGATTATGGGTTGAATCCACTTTGCGTGCCCTTTGTGCATTTTATGGCCAATAACGGACCAAGGCGAAATCATAGAGCACACCGGTGGGACGTAAGCTTCTTCCTGCCATAATGATCTTATTATCTGGCGCGGACTGAATCGCCACAGAAAATGCCACATCCGTTCGGGAACGTACGGGTGTGATCACCCTTCCACCTAATCCAAAACTGTTGTCCAGCGAGCCATTCGCACGATAGCGAACCATAGTGAAATCGTCGTCATTGCCGTTCGAGGCCACCCCCACCGCGAGGATTTTGTCGTCTTTCTGGATGGTGACAGCGTACGCCACTGCATTGCCTTTCGCAGGAACGGGTGTAATTACTGTGCCGTCATCCGCGAAACCGCTATCCAGGCTACCATCCGCATTATAACGGGCAAGGCTGAAATCCGTACCGCCATAATCATTCTCAACATTACCCGCCGCGAGAATTTTTCCATCCGACTGGATGGCCACAGACATTGCGCCATTATCCTTCCCCTGTGCGACAGACGTAATTACCTTACCATCAACCGAGAAACTGTTATCCGGGCTACCGTTCGAATTGTAGCGGGCCAACGCGAAATTGGCCTTGCCATCGTTATCGGCATACCCCGCCACAACGATTTTGTCGTCCCCCTGGAGGGCAATGGCGCGGGCAATGCTGGCATTATTGCCAACAGCCGTGGTTACCGTGCCGCCGTCACCAAAATCTTCATCCAACCTGCCGGATTCGTCGTAGCGGGCCAGCGCAAAATCCACAGCAGTCAAGCGTTCCCCAAATATCACGGCCTTGTCCTGATATACATCGACAAATATGGGAACAGTCGCAGCCCCCTGATAACTGTTAAAACCCGCCACGACAATTTTTTTGTCCTTCGGCTGAATCGCAAGCGCATAAATCACATCATTCCGCCCGCTAAAATCGGTAATTACGATACCGTTCGTTCCGAAAGCGTTATCAAGCCTGCCATCCGAACTATAGCGAACAACGGCGAAGTCGTTGTCGTTGGGGCCTTTGGAAACAAATCCCGCCACCACAATCCTGCTGTCCGAATCAATCTTTACGGCATTTGCTATGTCATCCCTGCCGCTGCCAATATCAAGCACCATGATGCCATCTTTACCGAAATTCTTATCAAGGACGCCATCCGGGTTATAGCGCGCCAGCGCAAAATCCCAGTCTTTACCATTCCAGGCCGAACCGGCGGCGACGATCATGCCATCCGGCTGGATGGCGATGGCTCTGGCCTCACTTGAGCCGTTGTTTAAAAATGGGGTAATAACAGCCGAGGCATTGCCTGTACCTCCTGTACCTCCTGTACCTCCTGTACCTCCTGTACCTCCTGTACCTCCTGTACCTCCACCAAAGCTGTTATCCACCGACCCAGACCGGGTAGTAGTAAAGCTCCAGACATAATCTCCCGCCGACGAGTTGGCGTTCAACGCATTGTTTGACATATCCGTCACAGATGCCGCTTTGATCGTTACGGTATAGGTTGTATCGTACTTTAGGGGGGCATCGGGCGTGAAAGTCGCAGCGTTGGAGGCCGTACTGAAACCGACCTTCCCGGCAACCTGGTCGCTCCCCGCAGTCACGATAAGCGTGACATCGGAGATAGTCGAAAGCTTCATTGCCTCGGAAAATGAAGCCGAAAGCACGGTAGCTACGGGTACGCCAGTAGCATCCTTGGCAGGATTGCTGAGTATGACGGAAGGCTTGGTGGTGTCACCCCCGCCACTTGAACTACCGCCACTGGAGCCGCATCCCGCAAGCAGCATCCCTGACACCACGGCGAACACGGCAACCATCGCCCTCAGGATTTTTCCGCCTCCGCTACTGCCCATGCGACGAACCATGCCATAGCCCTCCGTTTTGCTTCGTTAGCCAGCTACTGCTCATAACATTGCAACTCAAATTTATAACACAAACTTTGCCAATCATACCGGATTCAGGCAAAATGGTTCATTAAGCCGGGGCAAACCTGGTACGGCATTCATGATTATTCATCAAGAGCACTCTATTTGCATGGCAAAAGAAGATCATATTGAAATGGAAGGGACAATATTGGAAACCCTGCCCAATACCATGTTCCGGGTACAGCTTGATAACGGGCACGTCGTAACAGCTCATATCTCGGGAAAAATGCGCAAGAACTATATCCGCATTCTGACCGGCGATAAGGTTACGGTGGAAATGACCCCTTATGACCTGAGCAAGGCACGCATCACTTTTCGCGCCCGCTGAGTCCGGATATACCTGCCTGGTTGAGCAGGGTGGGTGACCCACCCTACAACACTAACTTTCCTGCAATTGCTCCGCGCCTTCCAGTGCGAAGGCGAGCTTGCCTTCGCGCACGCTGATGCGAATATGCCCGCCGCGTGCGAGTTTGCCGAACAGCAGCTCTTCGGCAAGGGGGCGCTTGATGTGTTCCTGAATGATCCGCGCCATCGGGCGCGCACCCATCTTCTCGTCATAACCATGCTCGGCCAGCCAGTGCCGGGCGGTACTATCGACTTCGAGCGTAACGTTTTTATCTTCCAACTGGGCTTCCAGCTCAATGATGAACTTGTCCACCACGAAGGCGATAGTGGCGCTGTCCAGCGGCTTGAACTGGATAGTGGCGTCCAGGCGGTTGCGGAATTCAGGGCTGAACAGGCGCTTGATCGCCTCCGTGCCGTCGCTGGCATGGTCCTGATGCACGAAACCGATGGAACTGCGGCTCATCTGATCCGCCCCGGCATTGGTGGTCATGATCAGGATCACATTACGGAAATCGGCCTTGCGCCCGTTGTTGTCCGTGAGCGTACCGTGATCCATTACCTGCAATAGAATGTTGAAAACATCCGGGTGCGCCTTCTCGATCTCATCCAGCAACAGCACTGCATGAGGGTGTTTGGTGACCGCCTCAGTCAGCAGGCCGCCCTGATCAAAACCCACGTAGCCCGGTGGCGCACCGATCAGGCGTGATACGGTATGGCGCTCCATGTATTCGGACATATCGAAGCGGATCAGTTCGATCCCCATGACCTTGGCAAGCTGGCGCGTCACCTCGGTCTTGCCCACGCCGGTGGGGCCGGCGAGCAGGAAAGAACCTATGGGTTTTTGCACATTGCCCAGGCCAGCCCGCGACATCTTGATTGCTGATGCCAATGCTTCGATGGCATCGTTCTGGCCAAACACCAGCATCTTCAGGTCACGTTCCAGATTGCGCAGCACGTCTTTGTCGGAACTGGAAACGCTCTTGGGCGGGATGCGCGCAATCTTGGCGACGATATCCTCGATCTCCTTGACGCCGATCACCTTTTTGCGCTTGGAGGCAGGCAGCAAGTGCTGATTCGCCCCCACCTCGTCGATCACGTCAATGGCCTTGTCGGGCAAATAACGATCATTGATATAGCGTGCCGCCAGTTCCGCCGCCACACGCAGCGCCTGCTTGGAGTATTTGACATGGTGGTGTTCTTCAAAACGTGACTTCAGGCCCTCCAGGATCTGCACCGTCTCATCAACCGTGGGTTCCGCCACGTCGATCTTCTGAAAGCGTCGCGCCAGGGCACGGTCCTTCTCAAAAACACCACGGTATTCCTGATAGGTAGTGGAACCGATACACTTCAGCGCACCCGAGGCGAGCACCGGCTTGATCAGGTTGGAGGCGTCCATCACCCCCCCGGAGGCCGCGCCCGCGCCGATGATGGTATGAATCTCGTCGATGAACAGGATCGCGCCCGGCTCTTTCTGCAACTGATTAACCACGCCTTTGAGGCGCTTTTCAAAATCACCGCGATATTTGGTGCCCGCCAGCAGCGCGCCCAGGTCCAGCGAATACACTGTGCTATGGGCCAGCACCTCCGGTACCTCGCCATCGACGATCATCTTCGCCAGGCCTTCGGCCAGCGCGGTCTTGCCCACGCCCGCCTCGCCGACGAACAGCGGGTTATTCTTGCGGCGGCGGCACAGGATCTGGACGGTGCGCTGGATTTCGTGCCTGCGGCCAATCAGAGGGTCAATCTTGCCTTGCCTGGCCAATTGATTCAGATTGGCGGCATAGAGTTCAAGCGGGCTTTTGGCGGGCGCCTCCGCCCCCGGCTCGTCCTCGCTGGAGGGCGTGTGCGGCGTTCCCTCGCCCTCGCCATGCACCTTGGAGATGCCATGGGAGATATAATTCACAACGTCCAGGCGCGTGACGTTCTGCCGGCCGAGGAAGTAAACGGCCTGGGAATCTTGCTCGCCGAAAATGGCAACCAGTACATTGGCGGCTTGCACCTCATTTTTCCCGGAGGATTGCACATGAAACACCGCGCGCTGCAGAACCCGCTGGAAGCCCAGCGTGGGCTGGGTGTCGCGCTTGTCCTGCAAGGGCAGCAAAGGGGTGCTCTCGTCCACAAAAGTGGCAAGATCCTTCTTCAACCTGTCGAGATCGGCGCCGCAAGCACGCAACACCGCGACCGCTCCCGGATTATCAAGCAAGGCGAGCAGCAAGTGCTCGACTGTCATGAATTCGTGCAATTTTTCACGCGCCTCTCTGAAGGCGATATTAAGCGTGAATTCGAGATCCTTGCTTAACATGGGATTAACCTCTTGTCCGAAGACTTAATGAAAAACGTACCAGCAACTGTCTCCCTGCGTTGCTCACCTCGTCCATCCGTGGACCCGAACTGAGTCTATGCCTCTTCCATGGTGCATTTCAACGGGTGCTGGTTTTCCTGTGCAAATTGCGTCACCTGGGCCACCTTGGTCTCGGCGATATCACGCGTAAAAAAACCGCACACCCCCACCCCTCGCGTATGCACATGCAGCATGACCTGGGTAGCCTGATCGCGGCTCATGGCAAAAAAGACCTCCAATACATGAACGACAAACTCCATAGGCGTGTAGTCGTCGTTCAGCAGCAGCACCTTGTACATGGGCGGGCGTTTGAGCTTCGGCTTCGCCTCCTCCAGCGCCAATCCATCGTCATGATTATCCTGTTGTCCTTCTTTCATAGTGATCCGATTGTACTCAAAACCCGAAAAATTTTCCCAGTACGCCGTCTCATTATTGGGACATCATAAACGCAGTGCAAGCCCCATCTATTTTCTCAAATGGGGCTTGACTATCCGCAAAAAATCGTTATAAAAGTATTCAAGACCACAATAGAAATGGAAAGTCAACCCGTCACCGGGCATCATACGACAATTCAACTGCGGCAAACCCCGTCACGATCCACGAGGTAATATAGTATGGCGACTGGCACTGTCAAATGGTTCAGCAATGCCAAGGGGTATGGCTTTATCGCCCCAGAGGGCGGCGGCGAAGATATCTTTGCCCATTTCTCGGCAATCTCCATGGACGGCTACAAGACCTTGCGCGAAGGTCAAAAGGTCGAGTTCGAGGTTACCGACGGCCCCAAGGGAAGGCATGCGCAGAACATACAGGCTGCGCTAGACAACAGGTAAAATCAAGGGGCAAACAGATTCCCTGCCTGCCCCTAGCAGCCTGTCTGACTTAGGGGGTCGTAGCGAGAAAGTGGGGGAGCGAGGACAGTTTTCCGCTATTTTGAGGAGAATAGCTGGCACGTGTAACGAAAAATAGCGGAAAAATGGACCGCTCTCCCGCTTTCGCAGTAGATTCGACCTAAGTCAGACAGGCTGCTAGCAGCTTACATATTAGCAATAACCGCCTCGCCAAACCCGGAACAGCTCACCTGCGTTGCTTCCGGCATCAATCGCGCCAGGTCGTGGGTAACGGTATGGCTGGCAATGGCGCCTGCAACGCCCCTGGTGATCAGATCCGCCGCCTCACACCAGCCCATGTGTCGCAGCATCATCTCCGCAGAGAGGATCACGGAACTGGGATTGACATCATTCTTGCCTGCATGTTTGGGAGCGGTGCCGTGCGTCGCCTCGAACATGGCAATGGAATCGGACAGATTGGCGCCGGGGGCGATGCCGATACCGCCCACCTGCGCGGCCAGCGCATCGGAGATGTAATCGCCATTGAGGTTGAGCGTGGCGATCACGCTGAAATCCTCGGGACGCAACAGGATCTCCTGGAGGAAGGCGTCGGCGATAATGTCCTTAACGAGGATCTCAGCGCCAGTCTTGGGGTTTTTCATGCGGCACCACGGCCCGCTGCCGATCTCCTGGGCACCGAATTCAGCCTTGGCCAGCTCATAACCCCAGCTTTTGAATCCCCCTTCGGTAAATTTCATGATATTGCCCTTATGCACCAGGGTCACGGAGTCACGTCCATTGTCGATGGCATACTGTAACGCCTTGCGCACCAGACGCTCGGTGCCCTCGCGCGACACCGGCTTGATGCCGATGGCGGAGCTATCGGGGAAACGGATCTTTTTCACGCCCATTTCATTGCGCAGAAAATCGATCACCCTCTGCACCTCGGGCGTACCCGCCGCCCACTCGATACCGGCGTAGATATCCTCGGAGTTTTCGCGGAAGATCACCATGTCCACCTTCTCCGGCGCCTTCACGGGGCTGGGGGTGCCGGTAAAATAACGCACCGGGCGCAGGCAGATATAAAGATCCAGCTCCTGCCGCAAGGCGACATTCAGGGAGCGGATACCGCCACCCACCGGTGTCGCCAGCGGCCCCTTGATGGAGACGGGATACTCACGCAGCGCGTGCATGGTCTCTTCCGGCAGATAAACATCCTTGCCATAGACCTGCGTCGCCTTGTCCCCGGCATACACCTCCATCCAGGCGATGGATTTGGCACCGTTATAGGCTTTATCTACCGCCGCATTGACCACAGTACACATGACTGGCGTGACATCCACGCCGATGCCATCCCCTTCGATGAATGGGATAATCGGGCGAGACGGGACATTCAGCGAAAAATCCGCATTGACGGTAATCCGCTCGCCATTAGCGGGGACGGTAATCTTATCGTAGGCCATACACACTCCATCAGTTCAACTCATAACTTGAAACATTCTAACAATTTCACGCCCTCGCCGCACTTCATTCTCCAGCTTCTTGCGCGTCGCCCTCAAGCCCCACCCCATCATGCTCATGAATGCGGCACAGCGGTGTAAGCGCGCAAAATTTGCATGTCTGAGGCGGATTCTTCGGGTCAACCGGCGCATGGCCGGTGCGGAACGCTGCGCCCAGGTTGTGCAGCGTCGCCCTCCATTCCTCGACGAGGCCATGCCACGAAGATATGCTTTCGATTTTGCCGATAGCCTTTATGCCGGGGGCTATTCCGTCATATTGCGCCAGGCCTTTGAATTTCATGTCACCGCTTCTGACTTGCGCAAACGTCAGCGCCGCCACCTCTTGTTCATTAAAGGCGCAATACAGAGGCAACTGGGGTTCGTCCGGGCGATCACCGAACCAGCCGCCTGTATCTGAAACACCCGTCTTATAGTCGACGATGACCTGTCTACCGTCCGGCAGTTGGTCAATGCGGTCGATGCGGGTGGTCACGTTAATCCCGCCGACCTGCACCACACGTTCCTGTTCCGGCTCAAACACCGTAAAAGGCGCACGCTGTTTTTCCAGCGCCAGCCAGGCGGTGACGAGTTTCTCCAGTCTGTTTTTTTCCAGTTCCGTGAATTTTTCAGTGAAGATAAGCCGCCGTTTTTCTGCCATAGCGCCTATGGCTGCCGTAACAGCCTGCGTGACGATATCGTTTATCGCTTCGTCGGAAGCGCTGCACAGCCTTTCGTAAGAGTGAAGTTTTTGCCACGCCTGCTCCAATGACGCGTGCAAAAGCTGCCCTCGCTCCATGGGATTCAAGCCGATCTGGGTGGTTGCCAATGGCCGCGCACCCAGGCGATGTTCGGCAAAGGCGCGAAATGGACATGCGGCTTGTTGCTTGAAAATTCCGGTACCGCCGGAGGCCAGCGAGCCTTCCGGCAACGAAGGGGCCTGATAATCTCCCATACTCTCGATAGCCGCTGCCTGGTACGTGACAGCCGCATAGGAAGGTATTTGCGCCGCGCTCATATAGCCTGGCAGCCCCTCTGGCACGGCTTCTTCCAGGCTGACGATGAGCGGCGAGGGGCGCAGGTGACGATCGCCGTCGCGTTGCGGGTAGCTCATCACCACTTCCGGAGCGCTGGCGAGCAACCTTTCCGTCATGCGCCGGGCGAATGCCAGTTCGCGCGGCGCAGAGGCATGCGGCAGGCCTTGCGTGCGTTGCAGCGAGAGCGGCAGAAACGGATTGGGACGCGGCGGCGTCGGCCATACCTCATCGTGCAAGCCCATCACCCAGAGGTGATCAAAGTGCATCCCCGCCGCCTCCATCACGCCCAGGATCTGTATTGGGGCATCCATCCCCTGCGGCTGAAACAGCGTGTCGGCGGCCATCTTCCGCAGACGCGCCAGTGCCTCGTTGAGGCTTTGCCTTGCCACCACCTCATCCAGCCTCGCATAATCCGCCAGTAGCTCACGCCAGGCCATCACCGTTTGATATTCGTGGCTATCCAGCGGGCGTTCACCCGGCCAGCCCATGGCCACCAGCAAGCGAGGGAATGTTGCCGCCCATGCACTGGGAAGCTGATGGCGCGGCAAGGTATGCATCACCTCGATACACTGCCGCAGGCGCGCGCCGAGCAGCGGACAGGCATCCGCAGTGAGGGCGTGGCGCTTTATCTCATCCACGCTGACTGTCAACTCACCAAAGCGGCGCAACCGCGCATCCAGCAGCCCCCTGCGTGTCATTTCCTGCTCGCCTCCCGCCAAAAACGGCGAGCACAACAAGGCCCCCAGCTTTTCCAGCGGCAACTTTCCCTGCGCCATTTCGATAATCAGCAGGGCGGCATTGATAAGGGGCTGATCGGACAGGGGTGTACCCAAGGAGATATTGTAGAGCGATACATCCGCTGGCTCGCCGGGCATGATGGAGGCAGGCAACAGCACGTCATTAAAAATTCGCGCCACCTTTTCCCGTAGTGTACCCAGGTCGTGGATGACCACGCCTATCGCCCCGCCATGCCCCTGTTCCAGCAGATGGCGAGACCAACGTGCCGCGAAGGCGATCTCGGCATCGGAATCGGCAAATCCAACGCGCCGTGCCCGGCTCTGCGGGAAGGACGGCAGTTGAACTTCGCTCACTTCACTGCCTGCCGCCCGCAACGCCTCGAACAGGGCCTGCTGCTGCGGAGTCAACTCATCAAATCCCGCCAACAGGAGATGGCGTGGCGCTTTCAATGCGCCGGCGTGAATCTGCCGCGCGATAAAATCCGGCAACCGGGCATTCTCCATCCATCCAGACACACGGCAGAGTTCTTCAAAAGACTGCGCCCATCGCTGGACTGCCAGGACATCCTCATTGAAGATATTATTCCTGCCATCAAGCATGACCTTCCATTGCATGAGCAATGCCCATGCCTCCAGCGCGTCCTGCGCCGTAGCGGAAACGCGCAACAGCCCCTGCCCTTGCGGCGACTCGGTGATGATCCGTTCCCACAGCGTCAGTTCCTGCTGGGTATTTAGCAGCGCGGGATGCTCTCCCAGCGTGGCGCTCTCCGCCATGTCATCCCAACACCGCCCCAGCCAGGCGGGCAATGGCAGAACGTCGGCACTTCGCCATGCCGCGCGTCCTTTCGCCTCCTGACGGGCATCAAACATACAGCACAAATGACGCGCCAGACGCCTGTTAGCGGTCAATAATGTTGCGCCCTGTTCAAGCGCGAAAAAAATGTCGTGCATCATAACGAATGAGTAAACCAGGCTCCTGGATTGGGCGACACAGCCACGGTAGACAGGGTAACATATACAACCATCTCAACATCTTTCACATAGATACGCGCAAGCGCCATCAGACACGAAAAAATCAACCCCGCGCCCAACCCTAAAGTTACTGTATTTAATGAAAAATAAAATTTATCCCATTATTTTTAAATTATTTTTGTTTTTATATATGGGGCTTGTCTGCGCTGGCGCCGCATTCGCCGCAAATAGTGGCGGAGAAGGCGCTTCCCCACTCGATCTCACCGGCACGGGTTTTGGCCTCCTGGCGTTGCTGTTCTTCGTGATCGCCTACGCGCTGGTCATTAATGAAGAATTCCTTCACTTGCGCAAGTCCAAGCCGGTCATCGTCGCCGCCGGGGCAATCTGGATGCTGGTGGGCATGGCCTATCTCATGCACGGGGATAGCGTCACCGCCGGCACGGCCCTGCGCCATAACATTCTTGAATACGCGGAAATCATGCTGTTTCTGCTTTCCGCCATGACCTACATCAACACCATGGAGGAACGTGACGTCTTCAATGCCTTGCGCGCCAGGATGGTGTCCGCCGGTTATTCCCTGCGTAAAATCTACTGGATATCCGGCGTACTTGCCTTCTTTATCTCATCCGTCGCTGACAACTTGACCACTGCCTTGCTGATGGCGGCGATCACGCTCGCAGTGGGCACCGGTTATCCCGGTTTCGTCGTAGTGTCGTGCATCAATATCGTGGTGGCCGCCAATGCCGGGGGCGCATTCAGCCCATTCGGCGACATTACTACGTTGATGGTGTGGCAAAAAGGCATCGTCAAATTTCATGAATTCTTCGACTTGTTTCTTCCGGCGCTGGTGAACTGGCTGGTGCCGGCCATACTCATGTCGTTTGCCATCCCGAAAGCACAGCCTAAAGCCATGAGCGAGACTATTCATGTAAAACAGGGAGGTTTCGTCATCATTGGCCTCTTTGTGTTTACCCTGGCCATGACCGTGTCCTGTCATCAATTCCTGCATCTGCCACCTGCACTGGGCATGATGACTGGCCTGGGCTTGCTGCAAATCCACGGTTATTTTCTGAAACGGAACGATCACGCCAGACAACGTGCCCTGCCAAACCAGCCCGAACTGGAACCCTTCGGCCTGGATATCTACACCAACCCGCATGACCGCCCCTTCGACATTTTCAACAGCCTACGGCGTGTCGAGTGGGACACCTTATTGTTTTTCTATGGGGTGGTTCTGTGTGTGGGCGGGTTGGGCGCGCTGGGTTATCTCACGCTGCTGTCACAAACGATGTACGCCGATCTTGGCCCTACCACCGCCAATATTCTGGTGGGCCTGCTGTCTTCCGTGGTGGATAACATCCCCGTCATGTTTGCCGTACTCAGCATGAACCCGGACATGTCTCATGGCCAGTGGTTGCTGGTGACCCTGACTGCCGGGGTAGGCGGTTCCCTGCTTTCGATTGGCTCTGCTGCAGGTGTGGCGGTGATGGGCCAGGCCCGCGGCACTTACACCTTCTTTGCCCACCTGAAATGGTCCTGGGCGATTGCGCTGGGCTATGCTGCCAGCATTTGGGTGCATTTTTTATTGAATGCGGATTTAATGTAAATCTGCTACATGATATTTCTGCAACAATCCGCGCCGTACCCTTGTAAGCAAATGCCTATTTTCCTGTAATCGCCCCACCCCAAATAATCCACTCTATTATTGTGGATATTATTGAAGGAATTATTAATTGCATAATTATTAAAACAAAAACATACGGCAACATTAAAACCTCAATCATCACCCCATTCTTTTTCGCCTCCCATTGGAGACGCGCTTTATGAAGCGCAACGCTTAAAAAAGCCACCATAGCACGTACAGTGAGTTATTATCAAAGACCTTTTTTGACATCTGAATATGAGACCTTCTGAAGACTCTTTATTTGGATGATTTAAAAAATACCGGCTTTTCCAACACACTTGGTATCGAGAAAACAGGCCATGGATAAAATCAGGTTTGAAGACGACATTGCCAATAGCATTTCCTCAACAAATATTACCGGCCAAATTATTAACAAGAAATTTAACGCCTTTCTGCAACTCACCGATGACGATATACAGCTAACAAAGCATTACCATCACCATTTTCTGCAAGGTGCCGCCTGTTTCTCGAAGATCTTTTACGATTATCTTCTGTCTTCTCCGGCAACCGCCGCCATATTGCAAGACTACCAGAGCCGCGGCAACTCGATTTCGATGCTGGTAGAAAGTCAATTACAACACCTTTCTACCTTTCTTGATGCGAATATAAATGATGAGTCCGCCTCGCACTTGATGCACATCGGCAAGATTCATTACCAGGCCAAAATTGCTCCCGAATAGGTGATGGGAGCCTACCGGCTCTATCTTGACCACCTGCAGTCCATCGTCAACTCTGATGGCGAAATTCGTGACGAACATCGTGCCCTACTCAC
This sequence comes from Gammaproteobacteria bacterium, assembly GCA_016191235.1. Taxonomy (GTDB): domain Bacteria; phylum Pseudomonadota; class Gammaproteobacteria; family Ga007554; genus LNEJ01. The sequence continues at coordinate 1,867 of JACPOZ010000013.1, read as the reverse complement.
AGCGACACTCATCAAACTATTGTTCCGTGACATGGGGCTGATGCTAAAAGGCTACTGGGATAGTGCATTCCAGGCATTGCAGGAAGAGCAGCGCAATCAAAACCGGCTTTTGTATATCAGCCCCAACACGCAGCAGATTTGCGATATCAACATGGAGAGTCCTATTCCATGTCTTGACAACACCATTGTGGAGGACAAGGAAAACGTTCAGCTTGCTTGGCAACAGGCATTGAAAGGCGAGCGCATCGAAGTGGAAAGCAGGATGCGCACGGCGACGGGGGAGTTGCGCTGGTTCCGCAGGGTATTCAATCCCTTTTTCGATACTAACGGTAATGTGGTGCGTATCGACGGCCTGATGGAAGATATCACCGAATCAAAACAAACTATCGAGCGCCTGCAATATCTGGCAACCACCGATGTTCTGACAGGGCTTGCGAATCGCACCTTGTGGTATGACCGGCTTAATCAAGCCTTGATTACCGCGCGCCGTAAAGAGGGACAGCAAGCGGTATTGATGATACTCGACCTGAACAATTTCAAAATCGTTAACGACACGCTGGGGCACTCCACCGGGGATGAGATATTGTCCCAGACAAGCCAGCGCTTGCGCGCGGCGCTGCGCGAATCAGACACCCTGGCGCGCCTGGGAGGAGACGAATTCGCGGTGCTGCTGCCGGATGTTACGCATGGCAAGGAGGCGGCGGAAAAAATTGCCAAAACCATCCTTGACTGTTTTGCGGAACCATTCTACTGCGAGGCACACGCAGTTCATGTGGGTACGTCAATAGGAATAGCCATATTTCCCGAACACGGCCTAGACGCAAAAATCCTGATGAGCCGCGCCGATGCGGCAATGTATGAAGCAAAAAGCAAAGGCGGCGGTTTCCAGATCTATCATTCCGAGTCAGACACCAATAATGGGCAACGGCTGCGGATATCGGCCGACCTCAGGCTCGCACTGGAACATAAGCAATTTGTTCTGCGCTATCAGCCGAAAGTGGACATCAAAACCGGAAAAATCCACAGTGTTGAGGCATTGTTACGCTGGCGCCACCCCCATTATGGCCTGATCAATCCCGCGGATTTCCTTCCCTTGGCGGAACGCACCGGCATGATCAATGAAATCACACAATGGGTACTAAGCAATGTATGTTCTCAGCAAAAAAAATGGCATGAATCAGGGCTGAATTTACCGGTCACGGTCAATGTCTCGGCGCGCGCCCTCCACGACCCCCAAGTGGTCGAGAATGTCGCAAGGATCCTGCATGCCAGAGGTACACCGGCAGCCAGTTTGGGGCTTGAAGTTACCGAGGCCGTATTAATGTCCGCCGCCGCACGCGATGATCACAACCTTGAAAGGTTAAATGGATTGGGACTCGCCATTTCCATCGACAATTTCGGCGTGGGTTTTTCTTCCCTTTCTTACCTGAAAAAGATGCCGATACAAAGTATAAAAATCGACAAATCCTTTGTAGGTGGAATGGAAAACAACGAAAACGATGCAGCCATCGTGCGCTCATCCATCGAACTCGGCCATAACCTGGGACTCCAGGTGGTGGCGGAAGGCGTGGAAAGCAGTGCCGTGTGGGAGTCACTTGCAAAAATGGGTTGTGATTACGCCCAAGGCTTCTACATCAGCCACCCGCTATCGGCAAATGAGTTGCTGCGCTGGACGCAACATTAGAGAACCTCTGATTCCATTTCTAAATCAATGGTGGAATCGTAAGGTGCGTCCCACGCACCCTTCTATGAGGCCGCAATTGTCAACCCCTGTTTCAGATAAAATCAAATCAGTTTTTCATGTCTCACTCTCATGCAGGTATAACACGCCGTGAGCATCGAGTCATGGTGTTGCCGGGTTCATGCG
>JACPOZ010000012.1 GCA_016191235.1 Gammaproteobacteria bacterium | reverse complement strand
GCACCGCCCTCCCCCTCCAGAATTCGCTCCATCAATCTCTGGGCGGTGGCGATGTGTGCTTGTTGCGCGACTAAGCCGCTCGCAACCAAGCCAGGAAGAAAAATACCATTCCCTGATTGCCAGAGGGCGCGGGCATCCACTTTGGCGGGGATCGTGTTGCAGTTTTGAGCCACCCAGCCAAGACCATAGCCACGCCGGCCCAGCCACAGCGGTTCGCCGAAACCCAGGCGTTGCGATTCGATTATGGCCTGTTCGCGCGTCCAGTCGGGTGGCCCAAGATAAATGACATTTCCTGCCTGCGCGCTCATTTTAAGTCCAGTGGATCATTGGGGTTGACGCCATCCATGAACGGCAGGCGGCGATCACTGCTGGTAATCTGGTAGACCTTGCCGATCCAGTTGTTAATTACGGCCTCGGCGCTGTCGTGCCAGGTGTTGTCGAGTTCGGGGATTATCAGCGACTCCGGCAATTCCGTAATCTGATCGCCCCGATTGAAGGCGTGTTGCACGCGCTCCTTATGCTCCTCGAGAATGGCGGCGATTTTGAGCGGAAAGTAATTTTCAGGCATGGGCGGATAGTCCGGACGTTCTCGGCGGACAAAGCGTATGACTTCGCGCTTGTATTCCTTGAGCAGGCTGATGATGTCATATTCCGGGTGGCCCTGGAAAAAGACCAGCCGGAACAGGTCTTCACTCACCGCCAGGTGTACCCCGGCCTCCTCGCTTTCCACGAGCACATGCAGGCCAGCGGCATCAAACTGGCTACGGTCAATCTGATTGAAGCGCGAGTGAGGCACATCGAAACGGGTATTGGCGCCGATCACCAGAGGGTGCATCCGGTCAACCACACGGTGTGAATACACGCCCCACTGTTTGAAGCCGAGTGGGCGCCGCTTCTGGGTATATCGAAATTGCAGTACGGCGTGGGTAGCCAGGCAGGAACATAACGTCGATGTGACGTTTTCATAGGCCCAGTCGATGACCTCAATCAAGGGCTGCCAAAACGGCTCCAGGGAAAGGTCGGGCTGGCTGACATTGGCGCCAGTGATAATCAGCGCATCAAGGCCTTTTTCCTTGATCTGGTCGAAGGTCTCGTAATACTGCTGGATATGAGCGCAGGCTTCCGGGCCGCGTTGCAATGCATCCAGGGTGAACGGGTGCATGTAAAATTGTGCGATCTGGTTCGCCTCGCCGACCAGACGAAAAAATTGCCGCTCAGTCGCTGCAAGCGCGGCGTCGGGCATCATGTTGAGCAGGCCGATATGCAGTTCGCGGATGTCCTGGTGGATGGCATCATCACCCTGGACGATGGTTTCGCCCTCCTCTTCCAGACGTTTGAATGTGGGCAAATCAGAATTGGCTACCAAGGGCATCGCGCACTTCTCTCGAGGTGGTTAGGACTGACGGGTAATGGCTTGCTCCACCAGAGCAAGGAAGTCCACCTCATTCTTGACCCGAGCAAGTTCATCAGTGGTGACGGTATAACCATAACGGCTTGCAATGGCGTCGTAACGCGGGATGCGCGAATAAAACAGCCGGGGAAACATCCAGCGGACGAAATCGTTTGGGTCGATCTGGGCGACATAGGCCAGACCACGATCAAGCAGATAGGTCTGCAACTGCTCGTCAAGGAAAGACTCGCGATAATAGAGTGGCTTGGGATCGGCCTCGGCGCGGCTGATGAGTGCTTGCTCGTCGGTTTGTGACGCCTTGATGTACAGGATCAAGGTGTTCTGCGCCAGAGTTTCCAGCGTTTCCGGATCATCGAGCTCGCAGACGCTGCCACCGGCATCGTTGATAAAGTGCATGTAGCCGTAGATGTCTTGCGCCTTGCTGATAAATTCCGGCACGTCGCGCATTGCGGCAATTTCTGCTTTGCGGTGCAGCTCCTGGCGGCGCTTAAACTCTGGAAAACTAAGGCCGCCCAGTTCCGGATTGCCGAGTTTACCGAGGAAGCTCGACACCGGCTTGAGATTATCGACTGAGAGGTTGTTCTCGATATAGATGGAATCCGAGCGCAGCAGGTCGCGCAGAAAAGGGATCTGCATCGCCTGGAGCTTGATATTGTCCAGAATCGGTTCGTCGAGATAACGAGTACCTATCCGATAGTCACCCGAGTAATGAAACCAGTTGCGCTGGCGCAGCATGGCCGACAGACGGGTCTTGCCTACACCTGACATCCCCAGCAGGGTGATGGATTTATGTTCCCATGCCCGGAATTTTTCTACTGACAATTTCACAAGGACGCTCCGCAATCTTTCCACCCGCGCCATTGTATGCCAAAGCCAAGGCCCTCAGGTACAACGGTGCGACAATTTAACCTATAAAAAGCAGTTAGCCACAGAGTTCACAGAGAAAAAAACCATGGGTTACCGTAGATTTTTCCATCACCCGCCTGGTGACCAATAAAAACACGCAAAGCCAGTATCACCCCTATGAATTCTGTGGCTTACATCTGCGGTTTTTAAGATCGGAAAGGCTAGCGCAGGAAAACGACGACGAGTGGGGCTGTTATCAAAACCTGGTCACACATGCCGCGCCAAGATCAGCGCGTCTTCCCTGCCGCCCACTGCCGGATAATAGCCCTTGCGCATGCCCAGCTCGTTAAACCCCATCGAATGATAGAGGTGAATCGCGGCCTGATTCGAGGGGCGCACCTCTAGCAGCAGGGTATCGGCCTTGAGGCGGCTTGCCTGGGTCAGCATGTGCTCCATCATCAGGCGTCCCAGCCCCTGTCCGCGCGACTCGGGTCTGACGCAGAGGTTCAGCACATGCGCCTCCCCGCCACCCGCCATCATTACGCTGTAGCCATGGATTTCGCCGTTGCGTTCGATCACCCAGCCGCCATATCCCACCCGCAGGCAGTCGCGAAAGATGCCTTCCGTCCACGGAAACGGATAGGCGCGCAATTCAATCGCCATGACAGTGGCCAGATCCTCCACGGTCATGGGTCTGATGTGGCAGGCGGTTACATTCGTTTTTCGAGACGCAGCGCCCTTCATGGGTACTCTGAAAAAACTCTGCGCGCAAATTGCAGGTCTTCCCAGGCCTTGCGTTTTTCCCTGGGGGAGCGCAACAGATAGGCGGGATGATAGGTCACCACCACCGGAATGCCGGTATCCGCATAACTGTATCGCTTGCCGCGCAAAGCGCCCAAGGTACTGTCCGTCTTGAGCAGGTTGTGCGCCGCGACTCTGCCTACAACGAGAATGACCTTGGGCTGAAGCAGGGCAATCTGGCGCTTGAGATAAGTCCCGCACGCTGCGGCCTCTTCAGGCAACGGGTCACGATTATTGGGGGGGCGGCATTTGACGACATTGGCGATGTACACTTCCTCGCGCTTCAACCCTATAGCGAACAGCATGGCGTTGAGCAACCTCCCTGCGCGCCCCACGAAGGGTTCGCCTTGACGATCTTCGTCGGCACCGGGGGCCTCGCCGACAATCATCCATTGCGCCTGATGACTACCTACGCCGAATACGGCCTGGGTACGCCCTTTGTGCAGCGCGCAGGCGGTGCAGGCCATTGCTTGTGCTTGCAGCTCATCCCATGGATACCCCCTACCCCCCTTGTTCAAAGGGGGGTTAGAAAAGATAGGTTTCTCCCCTTCTTGCTCTGGGTAGAGACGGGTTTCAAACCCGTCTCTACCAGAGATTTCCGGCGCAGACACAGGCCCTGCCCGCCGCTCCCACGCCTGAATGCCCATGGCATCAAGGTATTCCAATCGCATGTCATTCACCGGCTTTCACCCATCACCCGTCCGAACCTCATACAAGGATAGGACGATAGTGCTTCACAGTTGCGGATGAGCGCGCTCCGCCGGCGCGATGATCTTGTTCAGACCATTGATATACGCCTTGGCGGAGGCAATCACGATATCGGTGTCCGCACCTTGGCCGTTGACGATGCGGCCACCCTTTTCCATACGCACCGTCACCTCACCCTGGGAATCGGTACCGCTGGTGATATTGTTTACGGAGTACAGCATCAACTGCGTGCCACTGTTGACGATAGACTCAATGGCCTTGAAAGCCGCATCCACCGGGCCATCGCCCTGGGCTGCACCTTGTTGTTCAGCGCCATTCACCCATAACGTCACCACCGCGTTGGGCATTTCGCCGGTCTCCGAGCACACCTTTGAATAAACCAGTTTGATATGCTCGTTCTCCGCAGCAAGATTGGCCTCGGTCACCAAAGCCTGGAGATCCTCGTCATAAATCTCGTGTTTCTTGTCGGCCAAGTCTTTGAAGCGGGCAAACGCGGCGTTCAACTCTTCTTCCGAGTCGAAGTTGATGTCAAGCTCCTGCAAGCGCGTGCGGAAGGCGTTTCGCCCGGAATGTTTGCCAAGCACCATGCGGTTGGCGGTCCAGCCGACATCCTGAGCGCGCATGATTTCGTAGGTCTCACGGCTCTTCAATACGCCATCCTGGTGTATGCCGGATTCGTGGGCGAAGGCATTGGCACCGACGATCGCCTTGTTCGGCTGCACCACAAAACCGGTGATGCCTGACACCAGGCGCGAACACGGCACGATCTGGGTAGCATCAAGATCCACATGACAGGAGAAGATATCGGGCCGCGTGCGCACCGCCATAACAATCTCCTCCAGCGCGGCGTTGCCGGCGCGCTCGCCCAAACCGTTGATGGTGCACTCCACCTGACGCGCGCCGTTCAATACAGCGGAAAGCGAGTTAGCCACCGCCAGGCCGAGGTCGTTATGGCAATGCACGGAAAACACGGCTTTGCCGGCATTCGGCACGCGTTCGAGCAAGATGCTAATCAACGCGCCGAACTGGTGCGGCAAATTGTAACCCACGGTATCGGGGATATTTACGGTGCGCGCGCCCGCATCGATCACCGCCTCGATCACCCGGCAGAGAAAATCAATTTCCGAGCGCCCCGCATCTTCCGGGGAAAACTCCACATCATCGGTGTATTGCCGGGCACGTTTCACCGCCTTTACGGCTTGCTCGACCACCTGGTCCGGCTCCATGCGCAACTTCATTTTCATGTGGATGGGCGAGGTGGCGATAAAGGTGTGAATGCGCGCCGCATTGGCACCGCGCAAGGCCTCGCCGGCACGGTCGATGTCCTTGTCCAGCGCCCGCGCCAAGCCGCACACGCGGCTGTCCTTGACGGCATTCGCCACCGCCTGCACCGCCTCGAAATCGCCGGGGCTGGCAACCGGGAAACCGGCCTCGATAACATCCACCCTCATGCGCTCCAGTGCTTTGGCAATACGCACTTTTTCATCACGCGTCATCGACGCGCCAGGGCTTTGCTCGCCGTCACGCAAGGTGGTGTCAAAAATAATCAATTTGTCGCTCATGATGTGCTCCGCTTTTTGGCTATCATGTTACTTGAATGGTCCAGACATGGGCAATCGCTTGCTTGCGCTTTATTTAGCGTGGGCAGGCCTGGATTTTTATGTTTTACGTGTAGACTCCCAAGGGAGCCGAAAGGGATGGTTGTCTGCCTTACGGCAGCAGGCGTGACAGCGGAAGGAAAGTAAATTCGGCGCGCAAAGCCGCACTACCGGAAACGGCAGGCTGGGAGTGACTTTTTGCATGGATCGTGAACATGACCATTACGCTAATATAACCCGACCCAAAATGCAAGCGAAAAAATCCGCTTATTCGGGAGGTGGAGGCAGTGCTTTACGCTGCCCGCGTTTTTTGTACATACGGAACATGGCGGATATCGGCCCTGACAGCCCGTATAGCAAAAACACGCCAAGCAGCACCTCCGGCGGGCTGAGCGAGATAAACACAAAGATCAGCATCACCGCCACGACGGCGATGAAAGGCACTTTGTTTTTGAGATCGAGGTCCTTGAAGCTGAGGTAGTATATGTTGCTGACCATCAGCACGCCGGCGGCGACAGTGAGGAAGAACGCCATCACCGCCAGGTCCTTGCCGTTCAGGCCATAGTCGTTGCACACCCAGACCATGCCCGCGATCAAGCCGGCGGCGGCAGGACTCGCCAAGCCCTGAAAGTAGCGTTTATCAACCTTGCCTATGCGGGTATTGAAGCGTGCCAGGCGCAAAGCGGCGGCGGCGGCATAGATGAAGGCGGCCAGCCAACCGATTTTACCGAGCGCGGACAATGACCAGATGTACACCACCAGTGCTGGAGCAAGCCCGAAGGAAACCATATCGGCAAGGCTGTCATATTCCTTGCCGAAGTCGCTTTGAGTATTGGTGAGACGGGCGATGCGGCCGTCGATACCGTCCATGATCATGGCGATAAAAATCGCCACCGCTGCCGGCTCGAAGCGCCCATTCATCGCCGCCACAATGGCGTAGAACCCGGCGAACAGGCCCGCCGTGGTAAACAGATTGGGCAGCAGGTAAATTCCCCTGCTGCGCGGGGCGCCATTGGTATCGGGTGTTTCTTCGTCCGTCACAGGCAATCACCCCTTTCCCTGTCACCCTCCCCCGCATGGGGGAAGGGTACTCCAGGCCACGTGATCAATTCTTGCTCTGATCCACGATTTTGTTGGCCTTGATCCACGGCATCATGTCGCGCAGCTTGGCGCCGACGACTTCGATCTGATGCTCGCGGCCAATGCGGCGCTTGGCCTTCAGGGTGGCGGCACCCGCCTGGTTTTCCAGGATGAACTCGCGCGCGAACTCACCGTTCTGGATCTCCGTAAGAATACGCTTCATTTCCGTCTTGGTCTGCTCGGTGACAATGCGCGGGCCGCGAGTAAGATCGCCATATTCGGCGGTATTGGAGATCGAGTAGCGCATGTTGGCAATGCCGCCCTCGTACATCAGGTCGACAATCAGCTTGAGCTCGTGCAGGCATTCGAAATAAGCCATCTCGGGGGCGTAACCAGCCTCCACCAGGGTTTCAAAACCGGCCTGTACCAGCGCGGTCGCACCGCCGCACAGCACGGCCTGTTCGCCGAACAGGTCGGTCTCAGTCTCTTCACGGAAGTTGGTTTCGATAATGCCCGCGCGTCCACCGCCATTGGCGCTGGCATAGGAAAGCGCAATTTCCTTGGCCTTGCCGGAGGCGTTCTTATTGACCGCGATCAGGCTCGGCACACCGCCGCCCTGGGTGTAGGTGGAGCGCACCAGATGGCCGGGGCCTTTGGGGGCGATCATGATCACGTCCAGATCGACACGCGGCTCGATCTGACCAAAGTGGATGTTGAACCCGTGGGCAAAGGCCAGCGCCGCGCCCTGCTTGATGTTTGGTTCAATCGAATCACGGTACAGCCTGGCCTGGTGCTCATCGGGTGCCAGGATCATCACCACATCGGCGCCCTTCACTGCCTCTTCGATGCTTTTGACGGCAAGACCGGCTTTTATGGCTTTAGACTCGGAAGATGAGCCGGAGCGCAGCCCCACCACCACATCAACGCCAGAGTCTTTCAGGTTATTGGCATGTGCGTGGCCCTGTGAGCCATAGCCAATAATTGCCACTTTCTTTTCACGGATGATGGAAAGGTCGGCGTCTTTGTCGTAATAGATATTCATAATATTTTCCTTGCCTTAAATAAAAAACTCAATAAACCAATTTAACTATAAAACTGTGAGGGACGCGCCCTGTTTATAAATGCAAACTTTTCTCGCCACGGGCAATCCCGGACACCCCTGACCGCACCGTTTCCAGTATCGCGGTGGAACCCACCGCCTGAATAAAGGCGTCCAGCTTTTCGCCCGTGCCTGTCAGTTCAACGGTGTAGGTGCCTATTGTCACGTCGATGATATGGCCACGAAAGATATCGACGAGGCGCTTTAGCTCCTCGCGCGCATCGCCTGCCGCCCGGAGCTTGATCAGCATCATCTCACGCTCGATATGCGGACCTTCGGTCAAATCTATTAGTTTAACAACGTCAACCAACTTGTTCAATTGCTTGGTGATTTGCTCGACGATTTCATCAGAGCCGCGCGTTACCAGGGTCATGCGCGACAAGGAAGGATCTTCGGTAGGCGCGACGGTGAGCGACTCGATATTGTAGCCGCGCGCAGAGAACAACCCGGCAACACGCGACAACGCGCCAGACTCGTTTTCAATCAGTATGGAAATAATATGACGCATGATCAAGCCAACTCTCTTTCCGGCGACAAATGCATTTCATGATGGCCCTTGCCCTGGGCGATCATGGGGTAAACGTTTTCCGTCTGGTCGGTGATAAAGTCCATAAATACCAGGCGGTCCTTGAGTTTCATGGCCTCGCGCAGCGCCGGTTCGACATCGGAAGGTTTTTCTATCTTCATGCCGATGTGGCCATAGCTCTCCGCCAGCTTCACAAAATCCGGCAATGCCTCCATATACGACATGGCATAGCGGCCTTCGTAGAAGAACTCCTGCCACTGGCGCACCATGCCCATGTAGCGATTATTGAGATTGATAACCTTGATCGGCAAACCGTACTGGCGGCAGGTGGACAGTTCCTGAATGCACATTTGGATACTGGCCTCGCCGGTCACGCATGCCACGGTCGCATCAGGGTGCGCGAGCTGCACGCCCATCGCGGCGGGCAGGCCAAAACCCATCGTGCCAAGGCCGCCCGAGTTGATCCAGCGATTCGGCTTGTCGAATTTGTAAAATTGCGCCGCCCACATCTGGTGCTGACCCACGTCGGAGGTGACGAAGGCGTCGCCCTGCGTGACGTTATAGAGAGTCTCCAGCACGAATTGCGGCTTGATGAGCGAGCTGTTGCGGTCGTACTTCAGGCAATTGACCGCGCGCCATTCGTTGATCTGGTCCCACCACTGCGCGAGCGCCGCCTGATCCGGGGTGCGCTTGTCCTCTTTGAGCAGGCGGATCATTTCCTTCACGACATGATCCACGTCACCGACGATGGGCACGTCCACCTTGACGCTCTTGGAGATCGAGGATGGATCGATATCCACATGAACAATCTCCGCCTCGGGACAGAAATACTCAACCTTGCCTACTACTCGATCATCAAAGCGCGCGCCGATGGCGATCAGCACATCGCAATGATGCATGGCCATATTGGCCTCATAGGTGCCATGCATACCCAGCATGCCAAGCGATTGCTTGTCAGTGGCGGGATAAGCACCCAGCCCCATAAGAGTGTTGGTGATGGGATAGCCGAGCATGCGCGTCATCTCGGTCAGCGACGAGGACGCGCCGCTCCATATTACGCCGCCGCCGGTATAGATCATGGGGCGTTTGGCCGACAGCATTAAATCCACGGCCTTCTTGATCTGCCCCGGATGGCCCTTCACCACTGGATGATAGGATCGAATCGACACCTCTTCGGGGTAGGAATATTCCGCCCGGTGCATTGTGACATCCTTGGGGACATCCACCACAACAGGGCCGGGGCGCCCGGTAGTCGCAAGGTAGAATGCCTTTTTGATGGTCGTCGCCAGGTCCTTGATGTCCTTCACCAGGAAGTTGTGCTTCACGCAGGGACGGGTAATGCCGACGGAATCCACCTCCTGGAAGGCGTCCGAACCGATGGCCCAGGTATGCACCTGGCCGGTGACGATGACCATCGGGATGGAATCCATATAGGCGGTGGCAATACCGGTGATGGCATTGGTGGCGCCCGGCCCGGAGGTGACCAGCACCACGCCCGGCTTGCCGGTGGAACGCGCGTAACCATCGGCGGCATGCGTCGCACCCTGCTCATGGCGCACCAGGATATGCTTTACATCATCCTGCTGATACAGCGCATCATAAATGTACAACACAGCCCCGCCAGGGTATCCAAACACATATTCGACGCCTTCATCCTTAAGGCAGCGGACGAGTATCTCGGCACCGGTCAATTCCACGTCATCATCTCCACTAGTAGAAAACCGCCCGTAACAACGGGCGGCTTACGCTCTCGTTATCGCAATCTTAAACGCTGATTATAATGCGGCGCGCGGCCCAGGGATAGTGAAAAAAGGCTATAATTCCATTTCTAAATCAATAGCAGAGTCGTAGGGTGCGTTATACGCACCCTAATGAAATGGACTCCCCCCTCTTCAAACGGCATCATGGTGTGCCAAGCGGATGAATAGGTCATCGGCTAAATGAGAAAGAGGGAGTCCGACATGAAGCATAACGTAACAGTAATTGGTTTGGATATAGCCACGAGCGTTGTCTATGCCGTAGGTAAGGAGGAGCGAGGCAACGAGGTGTTGCTACGCAAGATGTCACGGGATCAGGTATTGGAGTTCTTCGCCAATCTACCGCCTGCCAAAATCGGCATCGAGGCGTGCTCCACGGCCCATTACTGGGCGCGAGAACTCAACAAACTGGGTCACGAGGTCAAACTGATTGCCGG
>JACPOZ010000011.1 GCA_016191235.1 Gammaproteobacteria bacterium | reverse complement strand
TTGCTCAGCTCTAACGCCATGTACAAAACCCGGTCGGGTGCGTTATGGTTGCTTTGAAGGATCGCAGTCATGGTTTGTCTCCTTTTTCGTGGTTGGAAAAGCTCACGATAACGGATTGCGGTCCTTCATAGTTTCTACAACCTATGCCGTCGCCAATTTGGAAATATCCGCCACGTGGTTCATCAGCTCCGCGAGCTGCTTGAGCAGGGCGAGGCGGTTGCTGCGCAGCGCGGCATCATCCACCATGACCATGACCTTGTCGAAGAAGGTGTCGACAGGTTCGCGCAGGCTGGCCAGGAGTTTCATGGCGCCCTCGTAGTTTCCGCATTCGAACCGTCCTGTTACTTCCCCGCGCAATTCGGTGATTTTCCTGAAGAGGTCGTGTTCGGCTCGTTCGCTGAGCAGAGGTTCATGAACGCTTTCCGGTATCGCATCCTTGGCCGTGCGGAGAATGTTGACGATGCGTTTGTTCGCCGCTGCCAGTCTCTCGGCCTCGGGGAGGTCGCGAAATGCTTTTACTGCATGGATGCGGCGGTCGAAGTCGTAGGGCCGAGAGGGGTCTTTCGCCAGCACTGCCTCGAATATGTCCGGACGGATGCCCTGCTCGTGGTAATAGCCGCGCAGGCGCTCCATCATGAAGTCATAGAGCTGCTTTTGTACGTCGGCGTTAATGCTACAGGGCAGGTTTGCCGCCGCGACGCCGATGAGCTCAGTCAAGTGCAGATCCAGCCTGCATTCGATCAGGATGCGTAGCGCTCCCAAGGCGGCGCGACGCAGGCCGTAAGGGTCCTTGTCGCCGCTGGGTGCCTGGCCGATAGCGAAAATACCGGCCAGGGTATCCAGTCTGTCTGCAATCGCTACTGCCTGGCCGTAGAGGTTCTGCGGCAGCGCGTCGCCCGCATGACGCGGCAGGTAATGTTCCTCGATGGCTTGCGCCACTTGCCCGTCTTTATCGTCATGTTCTGCATAGTAGCGTCCCATGACGCCCTGAAGTTCGGGGAATTCGCTGACCATGTGCGTCAGCAGGTCGCATTTGCAAAGCGTTGCGGCGTCTTCGGCACTCGCTTTTGCGTTTGGCTGTAACGGGAGCTTTGCCCCTTCCGCGATTGTGCCGGCCAGATGCTTGATACGCATTGTTTTGTCATAAAGCGTGCCGAGCTTTTCCTCAAACACTACCGACTTGAGTTTTTCGAGGCGGTTGAACAGCGGATGCTTACGATCCTGTTCCCAGAAAAACGCAGCATCGCTCAGGCGCGGGCGGATCACGCGTTCGTTGCCGGCGCGCACCTGGTCCGGGTTGCGGCTTTCGATGTTGCAGACGGTGATGAAGTAGGGCAGCAGTTTGCCTGCTTTGTCCACCACATGGAAATACTTCTGGTTGCCCTTCATGGTGGAGATCAGCGCCTCCTGGGGCACGCTCAGAAAGCGTTCTTCGAATTGGCCTAGCAGCGCCACAGGCCATTCCACCAGGGCTGTGACTTCGTCGAGCAGGGCGTCGTCGATCACTGCTGTGCCGCCGACCGAGACGGCTTTCTCCTGCACCTGCCCATAGATCGCCTCGCGCCGCGCGGCGAAGTCGGGCATCACCCGCCCTTCGGTTTCCAGCAGCGGGGCATAGGCAGCAGGTTCGGCCAGATACATGGGGGCGGGGTGATGGAAGCGGTGCCCGCGTGTCTCGCGTCCGGTACGCACGCCGAGGATTTCGGCATCGACCACTTCATCACCGAATAGCAGAACGACCCAATGCACCGGGCGCACAAATTCCACGCGCGAGCTGCCCCAGCGCATGCGTTTGGGGATGGGGAGTGCTGCGAGTGATTGCTCTATGATGCTGGTCAGCAAATCCTTTGTGGCGCAGCCAGGCTGCGTGGCGCGGAACGCCAGCCATGTGCCTTTGTCGGTTTCCAGTTTTTCGAGTTGCTCTACCGCAACGCCACACGAGCGCGCAAAGCCTTCGGTAGCCTTGGTAGGCAGGCCAATGTCGTCAAATGCGGCATTCAACGCTGGGCCGCGGCGTTCCACCAGACGGTCAGTCTGGGTGGTGATCAGCGTCTCTATATGTACCGCTAATCGGCGCGGTGTGGCATAGGGGCGCACTGTGCCAAATTCCAGATCGGCCTTGGCGAGTCCATCCTCAATGCCGCTGGCAAATGCCGCCATGAGCTTCTTTAAGGCCTTGGGCGGCAATTCCTCGGTGCCGATTTCCACCAGCAGGTCACGATGCTGTGTCATGCCGCACCTCCCGCCGTAGCTGTCTGAGCCATAGGGAAGCCCAGTGCCTCGCGGCGTTTGTAATAGGCCTCCGCCACGGCGCGCGCCAGGGTGCGCACGCGCAGGATGTAACGTTGACGCTCGGTCACGGAAATCGCACGGCGCGCATCGAGCAGGTTGAAGGTGTGCGAGGCCTTGAGCACCATCTCATAGGCGGGCAGCGGTAATCCCGCCTCGATCAGTTTACTGCTCTCGCGTTCACAGGTATCGAACCAGCCAAACAGCGATGCAACATCGGCATGTTCAAAATTGTATGTGGACATCTCCACCTCGTTCTGGTGAAACACATCCCCATACGTGACCTTCCCATGTGGCCCGTCGGTCCACGTCAGGTCAAACACGCTCTCTACCCCTTGCAGATACATGGCGATGCGCTCCAGCCCATAGGTGATCTCGCCGGTCACCGGCTGGCATTCCAGCCCGCCCACCTGCTGAAAATAGGTGAACTGCGTCACCTCCATGCCGTTCAGCCACACCTCCCAGCCCAAGCCCCACGCGCCCAGCGTGGGTGACTCCCAGTTATCCTCGACAAAGCGGATATCATGCACCAGCGGGTCGATCCCCAGCATTTTCAGCGAACCCAGGTACAGATCCTGGATGTCGAGCGGCGACGGCTTGAGGATTACCTGGAATTGGTAATAATGCTGTAAGCGGTTGGGGTTCTCGCCGTAGCGTCCATCGGTAGGACGGCGCGAGGGCTGCACGTAAGCGGCACGCCACGGCTCCGGGCCGATGGCACGTAAAAAAGTGGCGGAATGGAACGTGCCCGCGCCGACTTCCATATCGTAAGGCTGCAACAGCACGCAACCCTGGGCAGCCCAGTAATTCTGGAGTGTCAGGATCAGGGCCTGGAAGGTGGAAACGTCAGCGGATGGTGTGCCGCCAGAAGGAGTGGTGTGTGTCAAAACAGACCCTTTTATTCATGAATGGAGCGTGGCGCAAAGTATAGCGGGTACAGGCGGGTTTATGTAGTCCGTAGCAAGTAACCCGGATGGTAATCCGGGAACACCTTGTCGGCTCGGTATATGTTCCCTGGATTACGCTATATTTCTCCGGGTTACTTGCCTCCATTTCTGTTGGGCGAATTACGAGCATGACCAACTAAAATCAGCAACTCATTCCCGCGCCGACTGCCTCAACACATACGGCAAGATGCCGCCGTGGCGGAAGTATTCCACTTCGTTGGCGGTGTCGATGCGCGACTGGACGGTGAAGCGTTTGATGCTGCCGTCGGCGGATTGCGCCATGACCTGGATCTTCTGCCCCGGTGTGAGTGCGGTGAGGCCGGCGATGTCATAGGTCTCGTGTCCAGTCAGCCCCAGTGTCTGGGCGTTTTCGCCGGGCAGGAATTGCAGCGGCAGGATGCCCATGCCCACCAGGTTGGAGCGGTGGATGCGCTCGAAGCTCTCGGCGATCACGGCGTGGATGCCGAGCAGTTTGGGTCCTTTGGCGGCCCAGTCACGCGACGAGCCGGTGCCGTATTCCTTGCCGGCGATGACGATCAGCGGTGTGCCCTGCGCCTGGTAGCGCATCGAGGCGTCGTAGATCGATATCTGTTCGCCGCCGGGCAAATGTAGTGTCACGCCGCCTTCCACACCTTCGACCAGTTTGTTTTTCAGGCGCACATTGGCGAAGGTGCCGCGCACCATCACTTCATGGTTGCCGCGTCGCGCGCCGTAGGAATTGAAATCGGTGGCGGGTACGCCCAGGCCGATCAGGTATTTCCCGGCGGGACTGGTTTTGCCGATGGAGCCGGCAGGGGATATGTGGTCGGTGGTGACGGAATCTCCCAGCAGTGCCAGCACGCGGGCCTGGACAATGTCGGTGAGTGGTGCGGGCGTGGTGGTGATGCCGTCAAAGAAAGGCGGCTCTTTGATGTAAGTCGAATCACTATTCCAGTCAAATAGCTGGCCACTGGGCACTTCCAGGCTATTCCATTCGCGATTGCCGTGAAAGATGTCGGAGTAGGTACGCTTGTATTGGGCGGATACCACGTGGGCGCGCGCCAGATCCGCGATTTCCTCGTTGGAAGGCCAGATGTCCTTGAGGTAGACCATCTCGCCGTTGGGTGTGATGCCGAGGGGGTCTACCGTCAGGTCGATGTTGATGTTGCCTGCCAGGGCATAGGCTACCACCAGCGGCGGCGAGCCAAGATAGTTGGCGCGCACCAGTGGATTGACGCGCCCTTCGAAATTGCGGTTGCCGGACAGCACCGACGCCACCGCGAGATCGCCGTCGAGAATGGCCTGCGATATGTGGTCGGACAACGGGCCGCTATTGCCGATGCAGGTGGTGCAGCCGTAACCCACCAGATGGAAGCGCAATGCCTCCAAATACGGCATAAGGCCGGACTTGACAAGGTAGTCGGTGACCACCCTCGATCCGGGCGCGAGGCTGGTCTTGACCCAAGGTTTGACCTGCAGGCCGCGCTGTACCGCGTTTTTCGCCAGCAGCGCGGCGGCGATCATCACTGACGGGTTGGAGGTGTTGGTGCAACTGGTGATGGCGGCGATCACAACGGAGCCGTGGCAGAGTTTGTAGGCTAATCCATCGGGCTGTCGCACCGGCACGCAGGTGCCGAACACATTCAGCGCCTCGTCCGGATGGGTGGGCGCCAGTTCCGGGGTAATAAGGACGGGGTTGCCACCCTCATTCAGCCAGTGATTGAGCTCTTCTTTATGCAGGGCGGAGGCTTCTTCTTTGTACTGGCTAGCAAGTAACTTACGGAATGAATTGCGTACTTCGCCGAGTGGGGCGCGGTCTTGCGGACGGGATGGGCCGGCCAGGCATGGCACGACGGAACCCAGGTCGAACACCACAGTCTCCGAATAGGCCGGTTCGGGTTGATCCGGCGAATACCACAGTCCTTGCGCCTGGTAATAGGCCTCCACCAGCGGTATCAGATGGTACCGTCCGGTGAGGCGCAGATAGCCGGAGGTCTGGCTGTCCACCGGGAAGATGCCGCAGGTCGCGCCGTATTCCGGGGCCATGTTGGCGATAGTGGCACGGTCGGCCAGTGTCAGATAGGCAAGGCCGGGGCCATAAAATTCCACGAATTTGCCCACCACGCCCCTTTTGCGCAACACCTGGGTGATGGTCAGCACCAGATCGGTGGCAGTGGCCCCGGCAGGCAGTTTGCCGACGAGCTTGAATCCCACCACTTGCGGGATGAGCATAGAGCTGGGTTGGCCAAGCAGTGCCGCCTCAGCCTCGATACCGCCCACGCCCCAGCCCAGCACGCCCAGGCCGTTGATCATGGTGGTGTGGGAGTCGGTGCCGATCACGGTGTCGGGATAGATCCAGGCAACGCCATCCTGCTCGGCAACCATCGCCACCGGAGCCAGGTATTCGAGGTTGATCTGATGGACGATGCCGTTGTCCGGCGGCACGACATGGAAGTTGTTGAAGGCGTTTTGTCCCCAGCGCAGAAACTGGTAGCGCTCGCTGTTGCGTTCGAATTCGCGGGTAGCATTGGCCTGGAAGGCCGTGGAGCTGCCATACTGGTCTACCTGTACCGAATGGTCGATCACCAGATCGGCGGGCGTGAAAGGGTTGATCTTGCGGGGGTCGCCGCCCAGGCGTTGCAGCGCGGCACGCATCGCTGCTAGATCGGCAACGGCGGGTACACCAGTGAAGTCCTGGAGCAGCACCCGTGATGGCATGAAAAAGATTTCCCGGTCAGGTTCGGCCGTGGGATTCCACTGTGTCAGGGCCTCGATATCGGCCTTTTTGACCGCAACGCCGTCTTCCTGGCGCAACAGGTTTTCCAGCAGGATCTTCAGCGAAAAGGGCAGCCGCGCACTATCGCCGATACCGGCCTTGGCCAGCGCCGGCAGCGAATGATAGAGGTAATTTTTTCCGTCAACAGTGAGGGTGGACTGGGTGCCGAAGCTGTTCAGATTGTTTTTTTGCGTCGCCATTATGTATCTCAATATGCCAAAATCGTGAGGATGCCTTAGATTTTGCCACAGAAGCACAGGTGTAGTCTTCCTCAATAACACAGCCTGGCCTGACACCTCGCCTGTGGGGACCAATTATTCTTGCTTGGTTCCCAAATCCACGCCCAAGCGCCGGGCGACTTCTTCGTAGGCTTCGATGACATTGCCCAGATCCTGGCGGAAGCGGTCTTTATCGAGTTTTTTGCGCGTTGCGGCATCCCACAGGCGGCAACCGTCGGGGCTAAATTCGTCACCCAGTACGACCTCGCCATGAAAACGGCCAAATTCCAGCTTATAATCCACCAGCAGGATATCTGCCTCCAGAAAGATGGTTTTGAGGACATAGTTGGCGCGGAAGGTAAGGTCCTTCATGTGCTCGACCTCTGCATCCGTTGCCCAGTTGAAGGACCTGATATGGTATTCGTTGACCATCGGGTCATGCAGTGCATCGTTTTTGAGGAAGAATTCGAGCGTTGCCGGTGACAGCTCCGTGCCTTCGGGGATGCCCAGCTGCCTGCAAAGGCTCCCTGCGGCGATGTTGCGTACAACGCATTCGATGGGAATCATCTCCATTTTTTTGACCAGGGATTCGTTATCGGACAGCAGGCGATCGAAATGCGTGGGCACGCCCGCTTCCGCCAGTTTTCCCATGATAAAGGCATTGAATTTGTTGTTGACCATGCCCTTGCGCGCCAGTTGCACGATCTTCTGCCCGTCAAAAGCTGATGTGTCATCACGAAAGTGCATGATCACTCGATCTGCATCATCGGTGGCATAAATTGTTTTGGCTTTGCCGGAATAGAGTTCAGCTAGTTTTTGCATTGCACGTTCTCGCAAATTTGAAAAAATACAGGTTTGGAATTCACAAAATCTCGCGCCACGCCAGGCCGTTGTCCTGTTCCGCGATGGCTATCCAGTCCGGCTCGCAACCCATCACCTTCGAGAGTGCCGCGCGCGCCAGATCAGGCGTATTGTTTTTGGCACTCAGGTGCGCTGCCACCAGGTGTTGCAGTCGTGAGCAATCGAGGTGCGCCAGCAATTCTGCGGCTTGTACATTGCTCAGATGCCCATAGGGGCCGCCGACGCGCTGCTTCAGTTTTTTTGAGTATTCGCCGTTCGCAAGCATTTCAACGTCGTAATTGCTTTCCAGCATCAATGCGTCGCAGCCGGTCAAGTGCTGCTCGATATGCGGCATGCTGCGGCCGATATCCGTCAACATGCCAAGACGGCGCGCACCGTCGCTAAAGACGAAGTGGGTGGGCTCGCGCGCGTCATGCGGCACGGGAAAGGGTTGCACCTGCAGGTCGCCGATTGCAAAGGGTTTATGGCTGCTGAAACGGTGCAATCCCGGCAGTTTTCGCAGCCATTGATGTTGAGCGGTCCCGGTGGTGGCCCATACCGGCAATCCGTATTTTTTGACCAGAGGACCCACGCCGCTCACGTGGTCACCGTGTTCGTGGGTGATGACTATGGCGGTGATGCTCTCAGGCTGTCTGCCTAGCCGTGCCAGGCGCTGCTCTGTTTCTGCGACGGAAAATCCGCAGTCGACAAGGATGCACGTGCCGTTTTTTTCCACCAGCGCACCGTTGCCCTGGCTGCCGCTACCGAGGGATGCGAAGCGCACGGGCGTTATTTCAGTTGTTCATGCAGCAGCGTCAGCAGGCGCTGCGCCATGGGCGAATTGTCGCGGCCGCCTGCCATGTCCAGCGCGATAATGCGCGTTTCCTTTTCCCCCTGGCTCGCCAGATTGAGCTGATATGAGGTGCCCGTTTTTTTGTCGTCCGAGGAGAGCAGCTTGGAGAAGAATCCCTGCTTTTCTCCGTCCTGGACAACAGTGCCACTGAAGCGAACCTGATAGATGCCTTTGGCGCGGTCCTGGTCTTCCACCTTGAGGCCCATATGATCGAGTGCCTGGCCGGTGCGGCGCCAGGCATTGGCGTATTCCTCTTGCAGGGTCAGTGCGAGCTGGCCCTGCGCATCGTTGGCCAGGGTGGCGCGCGGCGCGGGTTGGCCGGTCAGCTCGCTTTTGATCTCTTGGGCCTTGGTTTCATCTGTGCCTAAATACAGTGCCAGGCGTTTGAGCATCTCGGCCTCCAGTTCGGGGTCGGACGGGCGGGGCAGCCAGTTCACCGAGTCGCCTTTTGTTACCTGCGCCATGCCGCGGTGGCTGAGGTAAAGTTCGGTGGTGCCGGGTGTCACGCCGGACTCCAGGCGCACGCGGAACGTGTCGCGCGTGGATGATGAATGCAGAAAGTCAAACGATTTGCGCAGGAAGGAGCTGGGCCCGCCTTTTCCGGCGCCGGGGCGGTTTTCCACCCAGTCTGTGTCCAGAATGCCCAGGCGCGGCTCTTCTTTGGTTACGGCAAAACCACTTTCCGTCAAGAAGCCGCGCACTTTCGGCCATAGCTGGGCAGGGTCTTCCTTGATGACCAGCCAGCGCAGGCCGCCATCACGCTCGACACGGATATTTTCCGGTGTTGGCGCGAGCAGCTTGTCCGCCACCCGTGTTTGCTGGGGCGCGACGGGTGCGTTGTTCGACGGAGAAGTCGGCGCTGTGCCACCTGATGCACGGCCCGGGATGATGGCGTTGTCATCTATCGCCGGAGTAATAAGATCCGGCGGTACTTCCAGCGAAGGCAGTGATGTGCTCTTTTTGTATTCGGTTTCCTTGCTGGAAACCATGCCACATGCGGAAATTGCCGCGATACACGATGCAATTGCGCCTGCCCTGAGCACGCGATGGATAAACGGCATATTTTCTGGTGGTCCTGTGATTTTTGCTGCGAAGGGGATTCCCTTGCCGATTCCTGACGCAATAAATTATAGCACGCCAGCTTCGCGCAAGGCGGCTCTGACGGTGTTATGGTGGTGTTCCGAGAGGACAGTCAACGGCAGGCGGATGCCGGGGGGTATCAGCCCCATTTCATGTAATGCCCATTTCACGGGTATGGGATTGGACTCCACGAACAGATCGCGGTGCAAGGCCATGAGGCGGTTGTTGATGGCGTGCGCCTGTTCACGGTCGCCCCGTAGCGCGGCGGCGCACATGTCGTGCATGGCCCTGGGCGCAACGTTGGCTGTCACCGAGATGTCGCCCTTGGCCCCCATCAGCATCAACTCCGTGGCGGTGGCGTCGTCGCCCGAGTACAGGTCAAGGCGGTCGCCGCAGCGCTCAAGAATCTCCCGGCCGCGCTCCAGATTGCCGGTGGCTTCCTTGATGCCGACGATGTTGGAAATCGCGGAGAGGCGCTCCACTGTCTCCGGCAGCATGTCACATGCGGTGCGTCCCGGTACATTGTAGAGTATCTGCGGGATCGGCACGGCGTTGGCAATCGCCTTGTGGTGCAGATACAGCCCCTCTTGGGTAGGCTTGTTGTAGTAGGGGGTCACCAGCAGGCAGGCGTCGGACCCGGCCTCCATCGCGCAACGTGTCAGCTCGATGGCCTCGCGGGTGCAGTTGGCACCGGTGCCGGCGATTACCGGTATGCGCCCGCGTACCCGCTCAACCACCTCGCGCAGCAGGTCAACATGTTCTTTCATGTCGAGCGTTGCGGATTCGCCCGTCGTGCCGACCGCGACGATGGCGTCAGTACCGTTCTCGATGTGAAATTCGATGAGACTGGCCAGGCTGTCGTGATCCAGCGAGCCGTCCGCGTGCATGGGGGTGACCAAGGCCACCATACTACCGTGAAACATGGGAAATCTCCGCGACTGCAAAAGATGTCATAGTACTTGCGACACAATGCGATGACAAGGATGAGCCTTGCCCAATGACAGGCGGGCCTGAACGGAAGGGGTGTCTCCGCTGTGCGCCCCGGCTATTGGCTGCTCCCCATTCCACCTCCCTGCCCGACTGCCCTGTCTCAATGCAGGGCGGACATGGTCGCCCGAAAGAAACGCACAAAAAAGATGCGCAGCGTGGGAATTTCGCACCATTTTAGCTCATCTCGGCCGGTTAGAAAATAAAAAATAATTTAACACATTGAATATTCATGCAAATAAAAAATGGCATAACGCTTGCTAGTTGAGTCTGGACAGTCTTCCGCACAACAACTAAAGAGGGGGCATCACCATGATACACGGTCGTAACGCTGTTTTGTCTGCAGCTGTTTCTGTTCTCACCCTGTCAACACTTTCGGTCCCTGTTCTGGCCGGACCCACACTCAAAATCGACGAAACCAAATGGATCAGCATCGGCGGCGGGCTGCGCAGCAGTTTTATATCGGAGGATAAGGCGGCGCCGAACGGCTCGGACCGCTCGCTGGATTTCGCGGTGGACAGCGTGCGGCTCTACCTGAACGGGCAAGTGCATAAGGATATCAAGCTGACTTTCAATACCGAGAAAGACTCGGCCAACAATAGCGCCGCGCGAGTCCTCGACGCCATCGTTCGGGTCGAACCGTCGGATGTATTCAACGTGTGGCTCGGACGTTTCCTGCCGCCCAGTGATCGCTCCAACCTCTCTGGCCCCTACTACATGCCGCCTGGGATTTCCCCATCGTGCAGAACTACCCTGCCCTGTTCGCCGGGCGTGATGACGGCGCGGCGGTGTGGGGGCAGACTGGCGGTGGCATGTTCAAGTACCAGGCAGGTGCCTTTCAGGGGCGTAACGGCGTTGGCACATCAAACAGAGGGGACGATCTGCTTTACTCCGGTCGCTTGACCCTCAATCTGTGGGACCCGGAGCCGGGTTATTACAACAGCAGCACTTACTACGGCGAAAAGCAGATTCTCGCCTTCGGCCTGGCGGCGATGACGCAGAAGAACGGCGCCGGAACGGCTGGCGCGCCTGGCGATTTCTCCGGCTGGAACCTTGATGCACTTATGGAGAAAAACCTCGGTGCCGGTACGCTGTCGCTGGAGGGTGCATACTACAGCTATGACAAAAATAAGGTGATTGATGCTGCACTGTTTCAGGGCAATGGTTACATGGCCCGTGCCGGCTATCTTTTCAACACCAAGGTCGGCATCGGCAAGCTCATGCCGCAGGTGCGCTTCCAGAGCCTGGACCTCGATGGCGCCACGGAGAAGCGTAACCGTTACGATCTCGAACTGCACTATGTGATCGACGGCCACAACGCCCGTGTCACTGCTGTGTACACCGATGACAACATGGGGGCGGCGCGGGATACCAATATCTTCAAAATTGGTGTGCAGCTTCAGATTTGAACGGCTACGGCTAATGGAGTACGGAACCCCACGACTCCACTCAGGGGTTCCGCATAGAGAAGCGTTGTTACGATCAACCCAAGGGGGACAACATGAAGTCGTCTTGTTTGCTTAATAGTGCCGTAGGAAATCATCTCACTCGCTCCATCTTCAAAACAGCCGCCATAGCCGCAGGCATCGCATTTGCGACGGCGGCCCACGCTGCGGATACCATCAAGGTCGGCATTTTGCATTCTCTGTCCGGCACCATGGCGATCAGCGAAACCTCGCTGAAAGACGTGGCGCTGATGACCATCGACGAAATCAACGCCAAGGGTGGCGTGCTGGGCAAGAAGCTGGAAGCGGTAGTAGTGGACCCGGCCTCCAACTGGCCACTGTTTGCCGAGAAGTCGCGCGAGTTGTTGCAGAAGGAGAAAGTGGCAGTTGTGTTCGGTTGCTGGACTTCGGTATCGCGCAAGTCGGTGTTGCCGGTGTTCGAGGAGTTGAATGGGCTGCTTTTCTATCCGGTGCAATATGAGGGAGAAGAGCTGTCGCAAAATGTGTTCTACACCGGGGCCGCACCTAACCAGCAGGCGATTCCTGCGGTGGAATACCTGATGAGCAAGGACGGCGGCGGGGCCAAGCGCTTCTTCCTGCTGGGCACGGACTATGTGTATCCGCGCACCACCAACAAGATCCTGCGCGCCTTTCTCAAATCCAAGGGCGTGAAAGAGGGCGACATCAAGGAGATCTACACGCCGTTCGGCCATAGCGATTATCAAACCATTGTGGCAGATGTTAAAAAGTTTGCTGCGGGCGGCAAGACGGCGGTAATTTCCACCATTAACGGCGACTCCAACGTGCCCTTCTACAAAGAGCTGTCCAATCAGGGCGTGAAGGCCACGGACATTCCGGTGGTGGCGTTCTCGGTCGGAGAGGAAGAGCTACGCGGCATCGACGCCAAACCGCTGGTCGGCCACCTGGCGGCATGGAATTATTTCATGTCGCTGAAAAACCCGGAGAATGACAAGTTCATCAAGATGTGGAAGGACTATGTCAAGAAACAAAAACTCCCCGGCGGTGATAAGCGCGTGACCAACGATCCCATGGAAGCGACTTACGCTGGCATCCATATGTGGGCGCAGGCAGCGGAAAAAGCCAAGTCCGTCGATGTAAACAAAGTGCGCACAGCTATGGCGGGCCAGACGTTCAAAGCGCCCAGCGGTTATGAGCTGAAGATGGACGAAAAGAATCATCACCTGTGGAAGCCGGTGATGATTGGCGAAATCCGTCCCGACGGCCAGTTCGATATCGTATGGGAAACGAAGAAGACCCTGCGCGCACAGCCGTGGAGTCCCTTCATACCGGGCAACGAAAAGAAGAAAGATATGTAGCCCCGCCCAGCTCCCCGCCGCGACGGCGGGGAGTTTTATTACAGATAACCACACCATGAAACACCTCTGCCGATATTGCATCGCCACGCTGTTCGCTGTCTGGCTGGGTAACGCGCACGCCCTGGACGCCACGGCGCTGCAAAACCTCGCCACGGGTGACAACGATGCCAGGATCACTGCGATAGAAGCGCTGGCAGCGGCGGGTGATGTGGCGGCGTTGCCTGTGCTCCGGGCATTGCAAGACGGTGCTTTACAGGCGACACCGGCCGGCCGGTTGCTGATCGTGACTGAGACCGGAGTGACTGATGCCGTAACGAATCAACCTTTGGCGAGTGCGCCCGCAGACGCCGCGCGCATCACCATCAACAATCGGGTGCGCCGCGCCCTGGATGCCGCGCTGGCGGCCTTTAAACTCTTTTCCCCGGACAGCGCAAAGCGCCTGGAAGCCGCGCAACAATTGGGTGAAGGCGACCCTGTATTACTGCCTCTGGTGCAAAAAGCGCTGACAGATGAAAAGGACTCGGCGGTACGCGCCGCGCTGGAGCTGGCGCAAAGTGGCATGGCACTGCAAAGCGATGACCCGCAGCAGCGTCTGGCGGCGGTGCAGACCTTGGGCAACAGCGCCCAGGAAGCCACAAAAACCCGCCTGCTGGTATTGCTGGAAAAAGACGGTGCGGGCCAGTTTGCCGAGCCGGATGCCAAGGTGCGTGTGGCGGCGAAAAAGGCCATCGCAGCTATCGAACAACGGCTGAAGACTGCCGAATATGCGGGCCACGTATTCACTGGCATCAGCCTGGGCAGCATATTGCTGCTCGCGGCGCTGGGGCTGGCGATCGTCTACGGCCTGATGGGTGTCATCAACATGGCCCACGGCGAGCTGCTGATGATCGGCGCCTATGCGACCTATGTGGTGCAAAATCTGTTCAAGACCCATCTGCCGCAGTATCTTGATTTTTATCTTGTCGCCGCCGTGCCGGTGGCTTTCGGCGTGGCGGCATTGGTGGGTATGGCGTTGGAGCGCGGCGTAATCCGCCATCTCTACGGCCGGCCGTTGGAAACGCTGCTCGCCACCTGGGGCATCTCGCTGATCCTGATTCAATTCATGCGCACAGTATTCGGCGCGCAAAACGTGGAGGTAGCCAATCCCTCGTGGATGACGGGCGGCGTGACAGTGCTGGGCAGTCTGGTGCTTCCCTATAACCGCATCGTCATCATTGTTTTTGCCATGCTGGTGCTGTGCCTGGTGTGGCTGGCGCTCACCCGCACCCGGCTTGGCCTGCATGTGCGCGCCGTGACGCAGAACCGCAGCATGGCGGACTGCATGGGCGTCCCCACCGGCCGTACCGACATGCTGGCCTTCGGCCTGGGGGCGGGCGTGGCAGGACTCGGAGGTTGCGCGCTCTCGCAAATCGGCAACGTGGGACCGGAGCTGGGCCAAGGGTATATCGTCGATTCCTTCATGGTAGTTGTGCTGGGTGGTGTGGGCCAGATCGCCGGCACGGTATACGCCGCGCTGGGGCTGGGGGTGTTGAATAAATTCCTCGAACCCTACTGGGGTGCGGTGCTCGCCAAGATCATGCTGCTCGTGTTCATCATCCTGTTCATCCAGAAGCGTCCACAGGGGCTGTTCGCCGTTAAGGGCCGCACGGTGGAAGGATAACAGACCATGATAATCGAACGTCTTCCGCAGTTGTACGGCACAAAGGGCTGGTTGGTCATCGCCGCTTTTCTCGCGCTGGTGTGCGTGCTTATGCCTGCGCTTTACCTTGCTGTGCCTGAGGACTCACCCTTCCACGTCCCCGCCTGGCTCATCACGCTGCTGGGCAAAATCATGTGCTACGCCCTGGTGGCTCTGGCGATGGATCTGGTGTGGGGCTACGCGGGCATCCTGAGTCTGGGCCACGGGCTGTTTTTTTCTTTGGGGGGCTATGCGCTGGGCATGTACCTGATGCGCATGATCGGGCGCGAGGGTGAGTCCGGCAGTGACCTGCCCGATTTCATGGTGTTCCTGGACTGGAAGGAATTGCCGTGGTACTGGGCAGGCACCGACCAGTTCTGGTATTGCGCATTGCTTATTGTGCTGGCGCCGGGTCTGCTGGCGCTGGTGTTCGGTTACTTCGCCTTTCGCTCGCGCATCAAGGGCGTATATTTCTCGATCATCACCCAGGCCCTCACCTTTGCGGCAATGCTGCTGTTCTTCCGCAACGATACCGGCTTCGGCGGCAACAACGGCTTCACCGATTTCAAGCGCATCCTGGGATTTTCCCTGGCTGATCCTGCCACGAAAACCGCCCTGTTCATCGCCAGCGGTGTGACGCTGATCCTGGCGCTGCTGCTGTGCCGCTACATCGTCACGTCCAAGCTGGGGCGGGTGCTCACTGCCATCCGCGACGCCGAAAGCCGTGTGCGGTTTTGCGGTTACAATCCCGTGCCCTACAAGCTCTTCGCCTGGACGCTATCGGCCATGCTGTGCGGCATCGCCGGAGCGCTTTATGTGCCGCAAGTAGGCATCATAAACCCCAGCGAGATGTCGCCCGCCAACTCCATCGAAATCGCCATCTGGACTGCCGTCGGCGGGCGCGGCACCCTCGTCGGCCCGATCCTCGGCGCTGCGCTGGTGAACGGTGCGAAAAGCTGGTTTACCGTCGCGCTGCCCGAGTACTGGCTGTACTTCCTGGGATTGCTGTTCGTGCTGGTGACATTGTTCCTCCCGCAGGGTGTGATGGGGCTTGCACAACGCATGAGGTCCAAACGCAACACATGAAAGCTGATTTGATAACACCTGGAGTCGACGGAATAGACGGCAGCGAAGTGACGGGCCTCGCTCATGTCGCCACGCCGGAAACTCTGGATCTGAGTCACGGCACAGTGCTGTATCTGGACGCCATCACCGTCAGTTTTGACGGTTTCCGTGCGCTTAACGAGCTATCGCTCACCGTGGACGCTGGTGAGCTGCGCTGCATCATCGGCCCCAATGGCGCGGGCAAAACCACGCTGATGGACGTCATCACAGGCAAGACCCGGCCCGACAGCGGCACGGCCTATTTCGGCCAGACCCTCGATCTGACACGCCTCAACGAACACGAAATTGCACGCACCGGCATCGGCCGCAAATTCCAGAAACCTACGGTGTTCGAGCAGCACACCGTATTCGAAAATCTGGAGCTTGCCATTAAGGTGGACAAGGGCATCTGGGCATCGCTGTTCTGGCGGCTGGGAGCGGAGCAGAAGGATCGCATCGCCGCAACGCTGGAACTCATTGCTCTGTCGGCACTGGCGGACCGCGAGGCCGGTACGCTATCACACGGCCAAAAGCAGTGGCTCGAAATCGGCATGCTGCTGGCTCAGGAACCCAAGCTGCTCCTGCTGGACGAGCCGGTGGCGGGCATGACGGACGCCGAGCGCGAACGGACGGCGGAGCTTTTTACCTCGCTTGCCGGTGAGCATTCCCTCATCGTGGTCGAGCACGACATGGAGTTTGTCACATCAATCGCGCGCAAGGTCACCGTGCTGCACGAAGGTCGTGTGCTGGCGGAGGGTACGATGGAGCATGTCCAGAGCAACGAGCAGGTCATCGAAGTATATCTGGGACGCTGATATGTTGCTTGTGACCGAACAACTCAATCATTATTACGGCGGCAGCCATACGTTGCGCGACATCTCGCTGGACATCCGGCCGGGCACCTGTACCGCGTTGCTGGGACGAAATGGCGTGGGCAAAACAACGCTCCTCAAGTGTCTGATGGGCGTGGAGCGTGGCCGTTCCGGCCGCATCACCTTTGCCGGACAGGACATCACCACTGCACCGCCCCACGTCCGCGCCCGGCTGGGCATGGGTTATGTACCCCAGGGGCGCGACATTTTCCCACGTCTGACAGTGGAAGAGAATCTGATTACCGGCTTCGCCGTACACGACCGCCCGCCGCGCGAGATTCCGGCCGCGACCTTCGAGATGTTCCCGGTGCTGGGCGAGATGCGCAGGCGCCGCGGCGGTGACCTGTCCGGCGGCCAGCAACAGCAGCTTGCGATTGCCCGCGCATTGCTGATGGAACCCAAACTGCTCATTCTCGATGAGCCGACAGAAGGCATACAGCCCTCCGTCATCAAGGATATCGGGCGCGTCATCCGCCTGCTTCTCGAACGCGGCGACATGGCTATACTGCTCGTGGAGCAGTATTATGATTTTGCGCGAGCGCTTGCGGACAGCTACCTGATAATGTCACGCGGCGAAATAGTGATGCGCGGTGTGGATATGGAGGCCGATCAGGTGCGACGCCATATTGCAGTATGAGTGGACATGTTCTTGCGTCGGCGGGCGATACCCCGACGTGGCGTGGGAGCCTGGATCTACGTTTCAGCCAAGGCCCAGACACGGTGATGCAAGTCGTCGAGGCGCGCATGCCGTTGGCGATCCAGCGGCCCTTCTATCCCGAGGGTGCGGATGTGTGCCATGCGGTCGTCCTGCATCCGCCGGGTGGCATGGCCGGCGGCGACCGGCTGGAAATCGCGCTGCATCTCGAACCCGGCACACAGGCATTGCTCACCACACCGGCGGCCAACAAGTGGTATCGAAGTAGTGGTTTGCCAGCGGCACAAATCGTGCGGGCGTGTGTGGATACGGGCGCACACCTTGAATGGCTTCCGCAAGAAAGCATCGTGTTCGACGGCGCCTTGGCGCATCAGACGATGCGTGTGGAACTTGCGCCGGGCGCGACCTGGCTCGGTTGGGATATTACGCGCTTTGGCCGCAGCGCATGCGGCGAACGCTTCGACCACGGGCATTGGCGAAACAGCATCGAAGTGTGGCGCGGCGGCACACCGTTATGGATCGACCGCCAGCGGCTGGAGGGCGGCAGCCGTCTGCTCGACAGGCCGTTCGGACTCAGTGGAATGCCGGTGACAGGCTGTCTCGCCTGGCTCGGGCAGGTGGTGGAAACAACGCTTGCCGAAGAGGCGCGCAGATTGTGGACGGCTCAGCCCCGCCATGGCGAGGCTGGCGTGACGCGTCTCGAAGAAGGATTGTTGTGCCGCTATCGCGGCCCATCGAGCGCCGAGGCGCGTGCCTGGTTCGTCGCCGTGTGGGACATGCTGCGACGGCATCACCGGAACCGCGCAGCCTGCCCGCCGCGCATCTGGAATACATAAAAGGAAGAATGATGCACCTGTCACCGCAAGAAAAAGACAAACTGCTGATTTTCACCGCCGCACTCGTCGCCGAACGGCGCAAGGATCGTGGACTCAAACTCAACTATCCCGAGGCGGTAGCCTATATCAGCGCAGCAATACTCGAAGGCGCGCGCGACGGCCGCAGCGTCGCCGACATGATGGCCTATGGCACAACCCTGCTCACGCGCAATGACGTAATGGAAGGCGTGCCGGAAATGATTGCCGACGTGCAGGTCGAAGCCACGTTTCCCGATGGCACCAAGCTGGTGACGGTACACAACCCTATCCGCTAAGGAGATTACAGCAATGATCCCCGGTGAAATCCTGGTTATGGAAGGTGAGATCGAACTCAATGCCGGGCGTGACACGGCACGGGTTACAGTAGCCAACACCGGCGACCGGCCGGTACAGGTCGGCTCGCATTTTCACTTTTACGAAGTGAACACGGCGCTCCGCTTTGAGCGCGAGCGCGCCTATGGCATGCGCCTGGACATCCCCGCCGGCACTGCGGTGCGTTTCGAGCCGGGCGACGAGCGCGAGGTGCAGCTCGTCGCCTTCGCCGGACGCCGCGAGGTCTACGGTTTCAATGCCAAAGTAAATGGCCCGCTGGAGAAAAAATCATGAGCATCCGCATGGATCGGCACGCCTACGCCGAGCATTTCGGCCCGACGACGGGCGACCGCATCCGCCTCGCCGATACCGGCCTTTTCCTGGAGATCGAAAAGGATTACACCACCTACGGCGACGAAGTGAAATTCGGTGGCGGCAAGGTGATCCGCGACGGCATGGGGCAGTCGTCCATCACTAACGAGGCAGGCGCGATGGATCTGGTGATTACCAACGCCGTGATCCTCGACTGGTGGGGCGTCGTCAAGGCCGATGTCGGCATCCGGCACGGCATGATCGCGAAGATCGGCAAGGCGGGCAATCCCGGCACGCAATCCGGCGTAGACATCATCATCGGACCCGGCACCGAAATCGTGGCGGGCGAGGGCATGATCCTGACCGCCGGCGGCATCGACAGCCACATCCATTTCATCTGCCCGCAGCAGATTGAGACGGCGCTGGCCTCGGGCGTAACGACGCTGATCGGTGGCGGCACCGGCCCGGCCACCGGCACCAACGCCACCACCTGCACGCCGGGGCCGTGGCACATGCACCGCATGCTCCAGGCCGCCGAAGGCTTGCCTGTGAATCTGGGCTTTACCGGCAAAGGCAACGCGGCCCGGCCCGAAGGCCTCGTCGAGCAGATCGAAGCTGGCGCCGTCGGCCTCAAACTGCACGAGGACTGGGGCAGCACACCGGCGGCCATCGACACCTGCCTCACTGTTGCCGACCAGTATGACGTGCAGGTAGCGATTCACACCGACACACTCAACGAGGCGGGTTTCGTGGAAGACACCATCGCCGCCTTCAAGGGGCGCGTCATCCACGCCTACCACACCGAAGGCGCGGGCGGCGGTCATGCGCCCGACATCATCCGGCTGTGCGGCGAACCCAACGTCCTGCCTTCCTCCACCAATCCCACCCGCCCCTATACGGTGAACACGGTGGATGAGCATCTCGACATGCTGATGGTCTGCCATCACCTCGATCCCGGCATCGCCGAAGACGTTGCCTTCGCCGATTCGCGCATCCGGCGCGAGACCATCGCCGCCGAGGACATCCTGCACGATCTCGGCGCGTTCAGCATGATGTCTTCCGACTCCCAGGCGATGGGGCGGATCGGTGAAGTCATCATCCGCACCTGGCAAACCGCGCATAAGATGAAGCAGCAGCGCGGCAGTCTGGCGGACGATCCGGCGCGCCACGACAATTTTCGCGCGCGCCGTTACATCGCCAAATACACCATCAACCCGGCCATCACCCACGGCATCGCCAGCCATGTCGGCTCAATCGAGGCAGGCAAACTCGCCGACCTTGTACTTTGGAAGCCTGCCTTCTTCGGCGTGCGCCCGGAGCTGGTCATCAAGGGCGGATTGATCGTCTGGGCACAGATGGGCGACGCCAACGCCAGCATCCCGACGCCGCAGCCGGTCCATGGCCGCCCCATGTTCGCCGCGTTTGGCGGTGCCATCGGCGCAACGTGCCTCACCTTTGTGTCGCAAGCGGCGCAGGCACAGGATATCGGCGCGCGGCTCGGCCTGCGCCGCCGCACCGTGTCCGTCTCCGGCACGCGCCAGATCGGCAAAAAAGACATGAAACTCAACGACACGCTGCCAAAAATGGAGGTCGATCCGGAAACCTATGAAGTCCGCGCCGATGGCGAACTACTGATCTGCGAACCGGCCAGTGTGTTGCCGCTCGCGCAACGCTATTTCCTGTTTTGACCGTGCTCAGCCTGACCGAAGTCCTGCCGCCGGATCAAAACGCCGCAGTCGCACTGACACTGGCGCTGGCCGCCGAAGAACGCGCCCGCAGCCGTATCCGCCTGACCGCCGAAGACAGCACGGAAGTCCAGCTTGTACTGCCGCGCGGCACGGTTCTGCATGACGGTGACCTTCTGCGTGCCACCGACGGCACGCTAGTGCGTATTCGCGCCAAGGCCGAACCGGTTCTAACTGCGCGCGTCTACGATACCCTGACGCTGTTGCGCGCAGCCTACCATCTCGGCAACCGCCACGTACCGGCAGAAATCGGCGAACACCATATACGCATTCTCCCCGATCCCGTTCTGGCCGGGATGCTCGAACAGCTTGGCCTGCACGTGGCATATGAAACCGCGCCCTTCGATCCGGAGCCAGGCGCCTATGGCGGTCACGGCCATCATGCCCATGAACACGAGTGAGCGCGATACTTCGCTGCTGCGGCTGCTACAGCTTGCAAGCCCGTCGCTGCCGGTCGGCGCATACAGTTATTCCGAGGGTCTGGAATACGCTGTCCACACTGGACAGGTGAAAGACGCTGCTACGCTGCGCGCCTGGCTGGAGGATGGGCTGCATTACGGCTCCGCGCTGCTCGATGCCGCAGTTGCATGCCGCATATACGAGGCGCGGCAGCGCGACGATGGCGCGGCAGTACGGCAGTGGAATCGCTGGCTCACTGCGTCACGCGAAAGCGAGGAGCTGCGCCAGCAAAGTCTCGACATGGGCCGCGCACTGCTGCGCCTGCTGCGCGACCTTAAGCCCGCTCTGCCCGATGGCGTGTCATGGCAAGAAGAACCATGCAACTTCGCCGCCGCTTATGCGCTCGCCGCAGCGCATTGGGGCATACCATGCGGTGATGCCATCACCGGCTATCTGCAAGGCTGGGCGGCGAATCTGGTGAGTGCCGGCGTCAAACTGATCCCGCTCGGCCAGACCGCCGGACAGCAAATGATGTGGGATCTACAAGCCGCGATAAGCACTGCGGCAAACTCTGCAATCACCCTGGCGGATGACGAGCTCGGCGTCGGCGGCTGGGGAATGGCGCTCGCCAGCATGGCGCATGAGACGCAATATACACGGCTGTTTCGAAGTTAAGGAGAAAATACCATGAACGCCTTTCGTGTCGGAATCGCCGGGCCAGTGGGGTCAGGTAAAACCGCCCTGGTCGACGCGCTGTGCAAAAGCATGCGCGACACTTACCGCCTGGCGGTTGTCACCAATGACATCTACACACAGGAAGACGCCCAGTTTCTGGTGCGCAGCCAGGCCCTCGCGCCGGAGCGCATCATCGGCGTCGAGACCGGCGGTTGCCCGCACACCGCCATCCGCGAAGACGCTTCCATGAATCTCGCCGCTATCGAAAAACTTGAACGGCGCTTCCCGGACGTGGAGTTGATCTTCGTCGAAAGCGGCGGCGACAACCTCGCCGCCACCTTCAGCCCGGAACTGGTCGACCTGACGATCTACGTGATCGACGTTGCCGCCGGTGACAAGATCCCGCGCAAGGGTGGCCCCGGCATCACCAAGTCCGATCTCCTCGTCATCAACAAAACCGACCTTGCGCCCTATGTCGGCGCCAGCCTCGAAGTCATGGACCACGACACGCGCCGCATGCGTGGCGAACGGCCATTTGTATTCACCAATCTCAGGCAGGGCAGTGGGCTGAACACGGTCATCGAATTCATTAAATCGCGCCGGGTGGTGGCAGGTTAGACATAGTTTTTGGATGAGGTTTTTGTACGGTTCTCAGTGGTTTATTTTACCCCGGATTTCAATAAACTCCCGGATTTTTTCCGGCGCGGGCGGATGTTCGCTGTCGATATCCAGCGTGTGGGCCGATTCCTCCGGCGTAATGGGATCAAAAGTGGCGAGCTGGTGTTCGAGCACTCTGATATCCGCCTCCGATGCGTCATGGCTTTCTTGTGCCCGCCGGGTAATGCGCGCGCGCATCACGGCTTCGGGAGCCTGGTAACTTAGGATTATGAAGGGCACGCCTAAGCGCGCGGCGAGGTCGTGAAACATGTCGCGTTGCGCGCGCTGGAGAAAGGCGGCGTCGATAATCACCGGATAGCCGGATTCGATGACGGTGCGTGCCAGGCCAGCGAGGTGTTGATAGGTGCGGCGGCTGGCGTCGGCGGTATACAGGCCGGTGCCGATGCCGGAGGCTGTGCGCGCTTCCAGGTCAAGGCCGAACAGGCGTTTGCGTTCCACATCGGAGCGCGCGCGGATGGCGCCCAACGTTTCGAGCAGCCGTTGGGTATGGGTAGTCTTGCCTGAGCCTGACAAGCCGTGGGTGATGATGAGCGGCGTCGCGCGGGGATGCGTGTAGCTTTCGGCCAAACCAGCGTAGCGCTGGTATTGCAGGCAGGTAGCGTGTACTTCCTCTTCGCTCGGGCCGGTTTGTCCGAGACGGATGCACGCCACCTTGGCGCGCACCAGGGCGCGGTAGACCAGGTAGTAGCGCAGTAAGCGCAACCCCTGGTAATCGCCGCCAGCGGCGAGATAGGCATTGAGGAAGCGCCACCCAAGAGCGCTTGCGCTGCGGCTGTCGAGGTCCATCATCAGAAAGGCCGCCTCGCTCATCACGTCGATCCAGCGCAGGTTTTCGTTGAATTCCAGGCAATCGAAGATGGTTATCTGGTCATCCAGCAGCGCCATGTTGGCCAGGTGCATGTCGCCGTGGCATTCGCGGATAAAACCGTCCGCCTTGCGCTGCTGCAAAAAGGGCAGAAGGCGGGCATTTTCGGCCTTGCTCCAGGTGTGTAGGCGTTCGAGTTGTTCGATGTCGGCGGGTTCGGTGAGATGTGGCCGTATATGTAAGAAATTTTCCTCCACCGGTTGATAGACATTCGCCGGTCTACCGTAGGGGGTGTCTTGTCCGGCAATGGCGATGCGTTGATGAAATCCGGCGATGAGTTGCGCAAGACTGTCGATATGTGCGGACCGGAGCCCGCCGCGCGCCATGACACGGTCGAGCTGCGCCTCTTGCGGGAACTGCGCCATTTTGACTGCATACTCTATGGGCGGCCCCGTCCCATTTAAGGCGGGCTTGGCAGGGCTGCCCGTGATAGCGACAACCCCGATATAAAGCTGCGGTGCGAGGCGCCGGTTGAGGCGCAGTTCCTCTTCACAGTAATAGCGGCGTTTTTTCAGCGTGGAGAAATCGAGGAACCCCAGGTCTATTGGCTTTTTGATCTTGTAGGCATAGAGGCCGGTCAATATTACCCAGGAAATGTGCGTTTCGATGACCTCGAAACTCCGCGCCGGATGGTCATACAGTGCGGAGTTTTGCAGCGAGCGGATCAGAGGGGTCTCGCTTCTTAAAGGGGTCAAAGCCCTTTACCCGGATGACAGTCTGGCCATAACAATGCAAAAAAAACCGCTGACATTGGGTTTTCACCCTTCCATTCTGTCATGGTGTTTGTTTGAACTTGTAAAAGGTTGCGTTCAAGTAGGCAACGACATCCCCTTTTTGTGCGTCAGATGCCGGTTAGCTAATTTAGCAGATAAGTTTGCAATCCGCACTGGGGCCGGAGGGTGGGAGTCGTGGTACGCTGAATAGAGTGGGTCGGGCGTCAGCGTGGCGGCGTTCTCCTTGTAGAGTTTGACCAGCGCGCGGATCAAATCGTTCGGGTCGGTTTGCGCGGCGGCGAAGTCGTCGGCTTCGAATTCATGTTTGCGCATGAAATAGGCCGACACCGGCTGCATGAAAAAGTTGAATACCGGCGTTACCAGCAAAAACAGAATTAATCCCATGTAGGGGGAGGGCTGCGTCACCCCCAGTCCGGTATAAAACCACGCCTGATCCAGCAGCCAGCCGAGCAGAGCAAGCCCGGCCAGCGCCGCCACCGCAGTCAGTACGATGCGTTTGTGGATATGGCGGCGCTTGAAGTGGCCTAGCTCGTGGGCCAGCACCGCCTCGATCTCATCGGCACTCAGCGCGTTAATCAGAGTGTCGAAAAAAACGATGCGCTTATTTGTGCCCAACCCTGTGAAATAGGCGTTGCCATGCCCGGAGCGGCGCGAGCCGTCCATGACAAAAATACCCTGGCTGGCGAAGCCGTTGCGGTTCAGTAAATCCAGCACGCGATCCCGCAGCGCACCGTCCTGCAAGGGCTTGAACTTGTTGAACAACGGCGCGATTACCGCAGGGTAGGCCCACATCATCAGCAGTATAAATCCCATCCACACCGCCCAGGTATACAGCCACCACAAACTGCCGCTATTTCCCAGTAGCCATAGAACAAGCCACGCCAGTGGCGCGCCCAGCACGAGCAGCAGGACGCTCTGTTTGATGAGGTCGATGATGAACAGCCTGGGCGTGGTGTGATTGAATCCAAAGCGTTGTTCAAGCCTGAATGTCTGGTAGACAGACATCGGCAAATCAAGCAATTGCGTCAGCATAAATATGCTGATCAGCACGCCCACGCCGGTTGCGATTGGGGTGAGATGCAGATTGCGCCAGGCATGGTCCATGAGGTCCAGCCCGCCGCCGAGCGTCCATCCCACTAACAAGAGGGCGCTGATGCAGATTTCCGCCGTTTCCAGCCGCGTCTTGGCGACCGTATAATCCGCCGCGCGCTGATGGGCGGGTTCGGGGATTGTGTCGCGGAAGGCGTCAGGCACATGTTTGCGGTGGGCCAGGACATGGGTCTGTTGGCGGTGCGCCAGCCACAGGCGTATACCGGCGCTGAGCGTCAGCATAACGAGAAATATCAGGGTGAAGACGCTCATAAACTAAAATAATCTCCGGTTTTTTTCCGCGCGCTGGGGTGTCTCTGATAGAATGCAGGACATTGATATTGCTATGACGAGAAGGCTTTATGGCGCAAAACCCCAGCAACCTTATCTGGATCGACCTGGAGATGACTGGTCTGGATACAGAGCAGGATTATATCATCGAGATCGCCACGATTGTTACCGATGCCCATCTGAATGTCCTGGCCGAAGGCCCTGTGCTGGCGATACACCAGAATGCGCAGGTGCTTAATAACATGGACGCCTGGAACCGCACTCAGCACGGCAAATCCGGCTTGATCGACAGGGTGCGCGCAAGCCCCT
Source organism: Gammaproteobacteria bacterium (assembly GCA_016191235.1). Lineage (GTDB taxonomy): Bacteria > Pseudomonadota > Gammaproteobacteria > Ga007554 > LNEJ01. The sequence goes on along the minus strand of JACPOZ010000011.1, from coordinate 102,125 downwards.
TGACGGAAATCGACGCCGAACAGCAGACACTGGAATTCCTGAAAAAATATGTTCCGCCCAACAAGTCCCCCATGTGCGGCAACAGCATCTGCCAGGACCGGCGTTTCCTGCACCGCGCCATGCCCGACCTGGAAAAATATTTCCACTATCGTCACCTGGATGTCAGTACGGTCAAGGAGCTGGCATTGCGCTGGGCGCCCACTGTCGCCGCCGGTTTTGCCAAGAACAAGGAAGCAAGCCACCTGGCGCTACAGGATATACGCGATTCCATCAGTGAGTTGAAATATTACCGGGAACATCTTTTCAAACTGCCGCAGAGCTGAGCGGGTGGAATAACTCCTCTAATAAAATTGATTTCTTACGCTGGTCGCTGTAACATTTGGCACTTTGTTTGCACAGCCTTGAGGTAGAATGATGCGGCAGCCGTTAGTCGCTGGAAATTGGAAAATGAACGGTTCCCGCGCGAGCGCCAAGGAGCTGGTCGAAGGTATCAAGGCGGGTGTTGCCAGTGCCGTCAAGACGCAAATCGCCTTGTGCCCTCCGCACGCCTACCTTGCGGATGTTTCGGCCATGCTGCAAGGCACGCCTGTAATGCTGGGTGCGCAGAATCTTTGCTACGCTTCTTCAGGGGCCTATACCGGCGAAATATCGGCGACGATGCTCCTGGATTTCGGCTGTACGTATGCGATCGTAGGCCACTCAGAGCGGCGCGCGCTGTTTGGCGAAGACAACAAAATAGTGGCGCGCAAGTTTCTCGCGGCAAGCAAGGGTGGGCTCACGCCGATTTTCTGTGTCGGAGAGATGCTTGAAGACCGTGAAAACGAGCTGACTGAGGCCGTCGTGGCGCGCCAGCTCGACGCAGTGCTGGAGTCACCGGAATGCCTGGCGGCTCTTGGCGGCGCGGTGATTGCCTACGAGCCGGTATGGGCGATAGGCACAGGAAAAACCGCATCACCCGATCAGGCGCAGGAGGTTCATGCCTTTATCCGGAGGCAGATTGCTGCGCATAGTGCGGAGATTGCGGGCAAAATCCAGATTCTCTATGGCGGGAGCGTGAAAGGTTCCAATGCGGCGGAGCTGTTCGCCAAGCCGGATATCGATGGTGGCCTGATAGGTGGCGCTTCCCTGGACGCTAGTGAGTTTCTGACGATCTGCCATGCGGCAGAATGAGTTCCCGCTGGGCAGGATTTCCCTAGATTTTATTGGCGTAATTTAAAATGTATACTATTTTGTCGATTGTTCTTGTGGTTGTGGCGGTTGCCCTGATCAGTCTGGTGTTGATTCAGCAGGGCAAGGGTGCGCGACGCCGATGGTTCCGGCAATGGTGCCTGGCGGCCCTGCCCAGCAGTCACCGGTTGTGCCGGCCAAGCCTGCACAATAGGATCAACCTAAAAACGGCAGTTGGACGGGGTGGAGTGTGCGATTTTCGGGGTGCAGGGCAAGGCGCGACGACGCGGAATGGTTGTTCCATTCCAAGGAGTTGTAACGCTGCCATGCGCACTGAAAATCGTGCAATCCGCCCCGTAGCGGGCGTCACCAAACAGGTGAACCCGCAGGGCGCGATAAAGTCTCTTAAAAACATATTGCTAGCCGTCCAGAGAAGCGGTCAACTGCCGTTTTTAGGTTCATGGGTTCCTGTAAAGTTTAAGCCGATGTGGTGGAATTGGTAGACACGCTACCTTGAGGTGGTAGTGGCGCAAGCTGTGCCGGTTCGAGTCCGGCCATCGGTACCATATGATTGACCCTGAAAGCACTGTTCTTGGGGATTTTTAAAAAAAGCAGCCAAAATCAAATTTTGGCTGCTTTTTTTTGTAATAAAAACAGGCATTCATGCGTTCGATTTTGTGGGGCGATGTTCCTGTAGCATATCCCTGTTGTATTTTACGGGGATCTTAAAAAAACAGTATTTGACTTTTTTTCGGTCGAGTCATTATGCTTCCTGCGTAACCATATGAATTGTATGGTGGTAGGCTTGCATTAGCTGCTTGACAGCATCTTGTTTCCTAGCCTAGACTCAAAAACTCGAACTGTTTTATTTTGAGCAAAAATTGATGACGTCCCTTTGCCTGGCGCGAAGAGGGCGTCCGTGCGTATTTTTTCTTTGGGTGGGGGAATAGCGGCAATGTTGGAAAATTACTTGCCTATCTTGATTTTTCTCGGGCTTGGCGTCTTTTTTGGAGTGGCGCCGGTTGTCGCCGGCTTTTTGGTCGCGCCAAATCGTCCTGATAGCGAAAAGCTCTCTCCCTATGAGTGCGGCTTCGAGGCGTTCGAAGATTCGCGCATGAAGTTCGACGTGCGCTACTATCTCGTGGCCATCCTGTTTATCGTCTTCGATCTTGAGATTGCCTTTCTGTTCCCCTGGGCCGCAGTGCTGGGTGAAATAGGCATGTTTGGTTACATTGCCATGGTGGTGTTTCTCGGTATCCTCGTGATCGGGTTTATCTACGAGTGGAAGAAGGGGGCCCTGGAATGGGAATAATAGAGGGCGTTCTTGAAAAAGGCGTAGTCACGACCACTGCCGACTCACTCATCAATTGGGCGCGCACGGGTTCATTGTGGCCGATGACTTTCGGCTTGGCCTGCTGCGCCGTGGAAATGATGCACGCAGGTGCCGCCCGCTATGATTTAGATCGTTTTGGCGTGGTGTTCCGTCCCAGTCCGCGCCAGTCCGACGTGATGGTGGTGGCGGGAACGCTGGTCAACAAGATGGCCCCCGCTCTACGCAAGGTATATGACCAGATGTCCGAGCCGCGCTGGGTAATCTCGATGGGGTCCTGTGCCAACGGCGGTGGCTATTACCATTATTCCTATTCGGTGGTACGAGGGTGCGACCGTATCGTGCCAGTCGACATCTATGTCCCTGGCTGTCCGCCTACCGCAGAGGCCCTATTGTACGGCATTATCCAGTTGCAAAATAAAATCAAGCGTACCAATACGATCGCCCGCTAAAGAGTATTGATTGATGTCTGATATAAAACAGGATCTGGCGGCGAGCCTTCAGGAGCGTTTCGGTGACGCACTGGCCGATTGCCGCGTGGCGGTTGGCGAAGTGACCGTGAATGTGCATAGCGAAAAACTTTTAGAGGTGTGCGCCGCATTGCATGATGAGCCTGCGTTTGGCTTTGAGCAGCTTATCGACCTGTGCGGCGTGGACTACCTGGAGTATGGCGAGGGAAGCTGGCAAGGCCCGCGCTTTGCCGTGGTTTATCATTTGTTGTCTGTACAGAATAATCAGCGCCTGCGCCTCAAGGTGTTTCTTGGCGATGACCTGCCGCGGCTGGATTCCGTCATTGATGTCTGGGCTGTGGCGAACTGGTTCGAGCGTGAGGCATTTGACCTGTTCGGCATTCTGTTCGACGGCCATCCAGATCTGCGCCGTCTGCTCACTGATTACGGCTTTATTGGTCATCCGTTCCGCAAGGATTTCCCGCTTATTGGCAACGTCGAGATGCGTTACGATCCCGAGAAAAAGCGCGTGGTCTATGAGCCGGTGAGCATCGAGCCGCGCACCCTGGTGCCGCGTGTGATCCGTCATGACAGCAGATATGAGACGGGTACGAAGGAGAGCAGGCGTGGCTGAGATACGCAATTACACAATGAATTTCGGGCCGCAGCACCCCTCCGCGCACGGTGTGCTGCGTTTGGTGCTGGAGCTGGACGGCGAAGTCATCGAGCGCGCCGATCCGCATATCGGCCTGTTGCACCGCGCCACCGAGAAGCTGGCGGAGAGCAAGCCGTACAATCAGAGCGTTCCCTATATGGATCGCCTCGACTACGTGTCCATGATGTGCAACGAGCATGGCTATGTGTTGGCTATGGAGAAGTTGCTGGGCGTCGAGCCGCCGTTGCGTGCGCAGTATATCCGTGTGATGTTCGACGAGATCACGCGCATCCTCAATCATCTGCTCTGGTTGGGCGCGCACGCACTCGATATAGGGGCCATGACGGTATTCCTGTACGCCTTTCGCGAGCGTGAGGATCTGCTGGATTGCTACGAGGCAGTGTCCGGCGCGCGCATGCACGCAGCTTATTACCGTCCTGGCGGTGTCTACCGGGATCTGCCGGATGCCATGCCCCACTATCAGACGTCCAAGTGGCATAACCAGAAGGAAGTAAATCAACTCAACCGCAATCGCCAGGGTTCGCTGCTGGATTTTATCCAGGACTTCACCGAGCGTTTCCCGAAGTATGTCGATGAATATGAAACCCTGCTGACAGACAATCGCATCTGGAAGCAGCGTACCGTGGGTATCGGCGTGGTATCGCCGGAGCGTGCCTTGCAGCTAGGGTTTACCGGCCCGATGTTACGCGGTTCCGGCATCGCCTGGGATCTGCGCAAGAAGCAGCCCTATGAGGTGTATGACCGCCTGGAGTTTGATATTCCGGTAGGTGTGCAGGGTGATTGCTATGACCGTTACCTGGTGCGTGTCGAAGAGATGCGTCAGTCCAACCGCATCATCCGCCAGTGCATAGACTGGCTGCGCAAGAACCCCGGCCCTGTGATGATCGAAAATCACAAGATTGCGCCGCCGCCGCGTGTGCAGATGAAGGGTGACATGGAGGCGCTGATCCACCACTTCAAGCTGTTTACGGAGGGCTTTTGCCTGCCTGAAGGCGAGGCCTACGCGGCGGTGGAGCACCCCAAGGGTGAATTTGGCATTTATCTGGTGTCCGATGGCGCCAACAAGCCCTATCGCATGAAAATCCGCGCGCCGGGATTTGCCCATATTGCCGGGCTGGATGAGATGACGCGTGGCCACATGATTGCAGACGTGGTAGCTATTATCGGGACGCAGGATATTGTATTTGGTGAGGTTGATCGTTGATGTCGCAAGCGAATCTGAATCTGCTTTCCGGTGAGGTACGCGCCGGAATCGACCAGTGGGTCGCCCAATATCCAGCCGAACAAAAGCAGTCCGCAGTGATACCTGCGTTGCATATCGTGCAGGATGCGAACGGTGGCTGGTTGACCAAGGAGTTGATGGACGCAGTGGCGGGTTATCTGGAGATGGAGCCGATCTCGGTTTACGAGGTGGCGACCTTTTACTCCATGTATTCGCTGAAGCCCGTTGGCCGCCACAAGATCGCCGTTTGCACCAACATTTCCTGCATGCTGTGCGGTTCGGATGAGATCGTGACGCATCTTGAGAAGAAGCTGGGCGCTCGTATGGGTGAGACCACCCCCGATGGCAAATTCACCCTCCGTGAAGTGGAGTGTCTGGGGGCATGTGCGGGTGCGCCGATGTTTCAGATCGGCAAGCAATACTACGAGAATCTGACCCCGTCGAAGATTGACGCAATCCTCGATAATCTTGAGTAACGGCCATGGCAAACGAAGTCTGTTTCAATACATTGCACCTTGACCGGCCCTGGACTCTGGCGACTTACCAGGGTGCGGGTGGTTATGAGGCATGGAAAAAGATTCTGGCGGAAAAGACGCCGCCTGATGAAATTATTGCCGAACTCAAAACCTCGGCCTTGCGCGGGCGCGGCGGGGCAGGGTTTCCCACTGGCTTGAAGTGGAGTTTCATGCCGCGCAATGTCCCCGGCCAGAAGTATATCGTGTGCAATTCCGACGAGGGCGAGCCGGGCACCTTCAAGGACCGCGATATCCTGCGTTATAACCCTCATGCGCTGATCGAAGGAATGGCGATTGCCGCCTATACTATCGGTGCCACGGCGGGATATAACTACATGCGCGGTGAGTTCTGGGAACCCTATGAACGCTTCGAGGCGGCGTTGGCCGAGGCGCGTGCAGCCGGATTGTTAGGCAAGAATATTCTGGGGTCGGGCGTCGATTTCGACCTGTATTCGCATCTGGGCGCGGGCGCCTATATCTGCGGTGAGGAGACGGCGTTGCTCGAATCCCTGGAAGGCAAAAAAGGCCAGCCACGCTTCAAACCACCGTTTCCCGCCAGCTATGGTCTGTATGGGCGGCCCACTACCATCAACAATACCGAAACATTGGCTTCAGTGCCGTCCATCATGCGCAACAGCGGGCGCTGGTTTCTGGAGCTTGGCAAGCCCAACAACGGTGGCACCAAGATCTTTTCCGTCTCGGGCCATGTGAACAAACCGGGGAACTATGAAGTGCCGATGGGCACGCCTTTTTCCCGGTTGCTGGAAATGGCTGGCGGAGTGCGCGACGGACGCACGCTGAAAGCGGTTATTCCGGGCGGTTCTTCTGTGCCGGTGGTGCCCGGCGACGTGATGATGAATGTCAATATGGATTACGACTCCATCGCCAAGGCAGGTTCGATGCTCGGCGCGGGCTCGGTAATCGTGATGGACGACACCACCTGCATGGTCAAGGTGTTGGCGCGCCTCGCCCATTTTTATTATGAGGAGTCGTGCGGCCAGTGTACGCCGTGCCGCGAGGGTACGGGCTGGCTGGCTCGCGTAATCCACCGCATTGAGCATGGGCAGGGCAAGCCGGAAGATCTGGATATGCTGGTGGATGTCTCCAACAAGATCCAGGGCCGCACCATTTGCGCCCTGGGCGATGCTGCGGCGATGCCGGTGGTTAGTTTCATAAAGCATTTCCGGGATGAGTTCCAGTATCACATCGACCACCGTCAGTGTATGGTGGGTAAGACAGCGCCAGCCGCGGCGGCATAAACGGATAAGCAGTCATGGTAAATATTGAGATTGATGGGAAACTGGTAGAGGCGAAAGACGGCGCGATGGTAATCGAGGCCGCCGATGACGCCGGTATTCCTATTCCGCGTTTCTGTTATCACAAAAAACTGTCGATAGCAGCGAATTGCCGCATGTGTCTGGTCGAGGTTGAAAAAGCCGCCAAGCCCTTGCCCGCCTGCGCCACGCCAGTGACCGAGGGGATGAAGATATACACAAAATCTCCCCGCGCGCTTGATGCGCAAAAGGGCGTGATGGAGTTCCTGTTGATCAATCACCCGCTGGACTGCCCGATCTGCGATCAGGGCGGCGAGTGCGATTTGCAGGAAATGGCCTTGGGTTATGGTGCCAGCAATTCGCGTTTTATGGAAAACAAGCGCGTCGTTAAAGACAAGGATATCGGCCCCCTGATTGCAACAGAGATGACGCGTTGCATCCATTGCACCCGCTGTGTGCGTTTTGGCGAGGAGATTGCCGGCATCAAGGAGTTGGGTGCCACCGGGCGCGGTGAACATATGGAAATCGGAACCTATGTCGAAAAGGCGCTGGCATCCGAGATGTCCGGCAACGTCATCGACTTGTGCCCGGTGGGCGCGCTGACCTCCAAACCGTTCCGTTATGCTGCCCGTGCTTGGGAACTGGTGCGGCGCGACACTGTTGCGCCGCATGATTGTATCGGTTCCAACCTCCACGTGGATGTGCGCGGCAGCCAGGTCATGCGTGTTCTGCCGCGCGAAAACGAAGAGATCAATGAAACCTGGATTTCCGACCGCGATCGTTTCAGCTATGAAGGGTTGAGCAGCGCTGACCGGCTGCGCACACCGATGATCAAAAAGGACGGCCACTGGCAGGAAACCGATTGGACCACGGCGTTTGAGTTCACCGTGGCCGGGCTTAAGTCCGTGCTGACCCGCCATGGGGCCAGCCAGTTGGGCGCATTGATTTCTCCGATAGCCACCACGGAAGAGATGTATCTCACCCAAAAACTGGTGCGTAGCCTGGGTGGCTCCAATGTCGACCATCGCCTGCGCCAGCGCGATTTCAGCGACCAGCAGAGTGCGCCGGTCTATCCCTGGATCGGTCAGGCGATACCGGATCTCGAATATGTTGACGCCGCGTTGCTGATCGGCTCCAACGTGCGCAAAGAGCAGCCTATTGCTGCTCACCGCTTGCGCATGGCGGCCATGGCCGGCGCCAGTGTGATGTTTGTCAACGCCGCAGATTATGAATTCAACTTTCCGGTCAAGGCCAGGTTGATCTCTGGCGTTGCGGGCATGGAGCGTGACCTTGGCGGTGTTGCCAAGGCGTTGCTGCATCTGACCGGTGGGCAAGCGCCAGTGGGATTGGATGCGCTGCTGGTGGACGTGGCTGTGAATGATGCCCACAAGATAATTGCCCAGCAGTTGCGCCAAGCGAACAAGGCGACAGTGCTGATGGGCAGCCAGGCGTTAGCCCATCCCGCCATGTCCACGTTGCGCGCGCTGGCGGGCGTGATCTCGCAATTGAGTAACGCGGTGCTCGGCTACTTGCCGGAGGCGGGCAATAGCGTGGGGGGCTGGCTGGCGGGTGCGCTGCCGCATCGTGGTGCCTTCGGCAAATCCATAGCAACCCCCGGTCTGGACGCGCGTGCCATGCTGGATTCCAAGCTGAAAGCCTATCTGCTGCTCGGCATCGAGCCGGAGTTCGATTGCGCCGATCCTTCAGCAGCACTGACGGCACTGACGGGTGCGGATTTCGTGGTGTCGCTGTCGTCCTATAAGAGCGAGCTTATGCAGCGCTATGCCAATGTCATTTTGCCCATCGGTCCGTTCACCGAAACCTCGGGCACCTTTGTCAACGCCGAAGGCCGCTGGCAGAGCTTCACGGGTGTGGTATCTCCATTGGGCGAATCCCGTCCAGGCTGGAAAGTGTTACGTGTGCTGAGCAATTTGTTTGGCCTCGATGGTTTTGACTATTTTTCATCGGAAGAAGTGCGTGACGAGCTGCGCACCATGGCCGCGGATGTTAAGGCGGACAACGCAATGACTTGGTCTTGCCCGTCCAAGCTGGGTGCTGAAGCCGTATCGGGCACGATTGAAACACCCATGTATGCTGTTGACGCCATCGTGCGCCGCGCCTCCTCGTTGCAAAAAACCGCAGACGGGCAGGTGGCAGCGAACTATTTTAATGAGATCGAGGCTATAAAGGTGCGTTTGGGGCTGCAAGGTGCCGAGAGCGCGGTGCCGTCCGGAAAGGTGGCTGCCCATGCTTGAGATGCTGCAAACCGTGTGGAGCGGGATCCCCGAAATCCTCCAGATTGTGCTCAAAATTGTAGTGATTGTGGTGCCGATCATGCTCTCGGTCGCCTATCTTACCTTGGCCGAACGCAAGGTGATCGGTTATATCCAGGTGCGCATCGGACCAAATCGCGTCGGGCCACTCGGACTGTTGCAGCCGATTGCGGACGGTTTGAAGCTGGTGCTCAAGGAAATCATTATTCCCACCAACTCTAACCGCTTCCTGTTTCTTCTTGGCCCAATCGTGGCGCTTGCGCCGGTGCTTGCCGCATGGGCAGTGATCCCTTTCGACGACACTCTGGTGCTTGCCAACGTCGATGCGGGCTTGCTGTATATCCTGGCGATGACCTCGTTGGGTGTCTACGGCATCATCATTGCCGGTTGGGCGTCCAACTCCAAGTATGCATTCCTCGGCGCGCTGCGTTCCGCCGCGCAGGTGGTGTCCTATGAAATCGCCATGGGGTTTGCCCTGGTTGGTGTGCTGATTGCCGCCGGGAGCCTGAATCTGCGCGAGATCGTGCTGGCCCAGCAGGGCAGCGTGATACATTGGTTTTGGCTGCCGCTGCTGCCGTTGTTTCTGGTGTATTTCATTTCCGGTGTGGCCGAGACCAACCGTGCGCCGTTTGACGTAGCCGAAGGCGAATCCGAAATCGTTGCCGGTTTTCATGTGGAATATTCGGGAATAGCGTTCGCGCTGTTCTTCCTGGCCGAGTACGCCGCCATGATTCTGGTGTCGGTGCTGACATCCGTCATGTTCCTGGGCGGTTGGCTGTCCCCCTTCGAAGGTATCCCGATCCTTGCCGATGCCTTCACCTGGGTGCCGGGCATAGTCTGGCTGCTCGGCAAAACGGCGGTGTTCCTGTTTATGTTCCTGTGGTTCCGCGCTACGTTTCCGCGTTACCGCTATGACCAGATCATGCGCCTGGGGTGGAAGATATTTATCCCTATTACCATAGTCTGGCTGCTGGTGGTGGGCGCTGCGGTATTGGCTGAAATAGGCCCCTGGTTTGATTAGAAATGCAGGGCGCGTATTACGCACCCTGCATTGGATGGAGAACGCCGATGAACGCGATCACAAACTATTTTAGAAGTCTGCTGCTGTGGGAGCTTTTTATTGGGCTGAAACTCACGGGCAAGTACTTTTTTGCAAAAAAGATTACCGTGCAGTATCCCGAGGAAAAGACCCCTCAGTCGTTCCGCTTTCGTGGGTTGCACGCGCTGCGCCGCTACGCCAACGGCGAGGAACGCTGCATTGCGTGTAAGCTGTGCGAGGCAGTCTGTCCGGCGCTTGCCATTACCATTGATTCCGCGCCGCGTGATGATGGCACACGCCGTACCACACGCTATGATATCGACTTGTTCAAGTGTATTTACTGCGGTTTTTGCGAGGAAGCATGCCCGGTGGACGCCATCGTCGAGACGCGGATCTTCGAATACCATTTTGAGAGCAGGGAAGGCACCGTCATGACCAAGGACAAGCTGCTGGCCATGGGCGACCGTTACGAGAAACAGATTGCCGCAGATCGTGCCCATGATGCGGCTTACCGTTAATTACTATGTTAAGCAGGCCTTACCCATAACACTATGAGCATGGAACAGATCGTTTTTTACGCTTTTGCGGCAATTTTGGTGGCTGCGTCGGTAGCGGTGATTACCGTGCGCAACCCGGTCCATGCCGTCCTCTTTCTGGTGTTGACCTTTTTTACCAGTGCTGCGGTGTGGATGCTGCTCGAAGCGGAATTCCTCGCCATTACTCTGGTGCTGGTATATGTTGGCGCGGTGATGGTGTTGTTCCTGTTCGTGGTCATGATGCTGGATATCAATATCACGGTACTGCGTGAGGGTTTCATCAGATACCTGCCGGTGGGAATCATCGTCGCGCTGGTTGTGGTGGCGGAAATGGCGATTGCGGTAGGCCCCAAGTATTTTGGGCTGGAGCATTTCGCCGAACCCGCCAGGCATATGGCCGATTACAGCAACACCAAGGAATTGGGGCGGATACTTTATACGGTGTATGTATATCCGTTTGAAATCGCCGCCGCGATTTTGCTGGTGGCGATTGTCGCCGCCATTGCCCTGACGTTGCGCAGACGGCCCCAGACCAAGTATCAGAATGCGGGATGGCAGGTTGCAACGCGCCGCAATGATCGTGTGCGCATCGTCAAGATGGAAACGGAAAAGAAAGAAAGTTGAGCTGCTTTTGCTGGGTAGGGTAAGGCAGGGCGGGCTCTCGGATTTACAATAAAAGATCACAAAGGGTGGGGACGCAATGATCGCGTTATCGGATTTTCTAATTCTGGGGGCTGTATTGTTCAGCGTCAGCCTGGCAGGGATATTCCTCAATCGCAAGAACGTTATCATCCTGCTCATGGCGATTGAGCTCATGCTGCTGGCGGTGAATATGAATTTCATCGCCTTTTCCCACTATCTTGGCGATAGCGCCGGGCAGGTCTTCGTCTTTTTCATACTCACGGTCGCCGCCGCCGAGGCAGCCATCGGCCTGGCTATACTGGTCGTGTTGTTCCGCAACAAGCGCACCATTAATGTCGAAGATCTTGATACCTTAAAAGGATAGGGACGCCAGAATCATGCAGAATATTTCGCTCGCCATTGTCCTGGCGCCACTGTTCGGCGCGATTATCGCCGGCCTGTTCGGCAAGGCCATAGGCCGCGCCGGGGCGCATTGGGCAACCATAATCGGCGTTGCCATTTCCTTTGGCCTGTCGCTGCTAGTCTTCAAACAGATCATCCTTGATGGTACGGACCCTTATAACGGCGCTGTCTATACCTGGCTGGTCAGCGACGGAATCAAATTCGAAGTCGGTTTCATGATCGACCAGCTCACCGCATTGATGATGGTGGTGGTGACCTTTGTGTCGCTGATGGTGCATATCTATACCATCGGCTATATGCACGATGATCCCGGCTATCAGCGTTTTTTCAGCTATATTTCGCTGTTTACCTTCTCCATGCTGATGCTGGTCATGGCCAACAACTTTATGCAGTTGTTCTTCGGTTGGGAAGCGGTGGGCCTGGTGTCATACCTGCTGATCGGTTTCTGGTATCAAAAAGAGTCGGCGATTTATGCCAACCTGAAGGCATTCCTGGTCAATCGTGTCGGCGACCTGGGTTTCCTGCTCGGCATCGCAGCGGTGTTGATGTACTTCAATACCCTGGATTATGCTGATGTATTCAGCGCGGCTCCGTCGATGGCGAATGTCACTGCCGAAGTTGCCATGAATCAGCAATGGTCCGTGATAACAATGATCTGTATCCTGCTGTTCATCGGCGCTATGGGCAAATCGGCGCAGGTGCCGCTGCATGTGTGGCTGCCGGATTCAATGGAAGGCCCGACGCCGATTTCGGCCCTCATCCACGCCGCCACCATGGTGACCGCCGGTATCTTCATGGTGGCGCGCATGTCGCCGTTGTATGAATTGTCGCAAACCGCGCTGAGCGTGGTGATAGTCATCGGGGCGATCACTGCGCTGTTTATGGGCTTTCTCGGCCTTGTGCAGAACGATATCAAGCGCGTTGTGGCATATTCGACGCTTTCGCAATTGGGTTATATGACCGTGGCGCTGGGTGCGTCGGCCTATGCGACGGGTATTTTCCATCTGATGACCCATGCCTTCTTCAAGGCGTTGCTGTTCCTGGCTGCAGGCTCGGTGATTATCGCCATGCACCACGAGCAGGATATTTCAAAAATGGGCGGCCTGAAAAAATACATGCCGATTACTTACTGGACATCCTTGATCGGCGCGCTGGCCTTGATCGGTTTCCCAGGATTTTCCGGGTTCTTTTCCAAGGACAGCATTATTGAGGCTGTTCAGATTTCGACCGTACCGGGTGCCGGGTTTGCCTATTTCGCCGTGCTGTTGGGCGTGTTCGTCACGGCCTTGTATACCTTCCGCATGTTCTTCCTGGTATTCCACGGCAAGGAGCGCATGGATGAGCACACCCGCAGCCACTTGCACGAATCCCCGGCAGTGGTGACCGTGCCATTAATCCTGCTGGCGATTCCCTCGGTGGTGATGGGCGCCATTGCAATAGGCCCCCTCCAGTTTGGTGATTTCTTCGGCCGCGCCATTTATGTTCTGCCTGAGCATGATGTGCTGGGCGTGTTGCGTGGCGAGTACCACGGGTGGGTTGAGTTTATTATTCATGGCCTGATGGCCCCCGCAGTTTGGCTGTCCGCTGCCGGAGTCGCCGTGGCCTGGTTCCTGTACATGAAGCGTCCCGATATCGCGGCGAGCTTCAAGGAACGTTTCTCCGGGGTGTACAACATCCTCGATAAAAAATATGGTTTCGATGATTTCAACGATGCTGTATTCGCGGGTGGTGGGCGTAGCGTGGGGCGGCTCTTCTGGCGCTTTGGTGACATCAAGCTGATCGACGGCGTGATGGTGAATGGCACAGCAAATGGCATCGGCTGGCTCTCAGGTGTTATACGCCGTGCCCAATCGGGCTATATGTATCACTACGCCTTCGCCATGATTATTGGTCTTGTGGTGTTGCTGACCTTCTTTGTGTATTAAGAACAAAAAACAGGATAGTTTTGCATGTTTTCTGATTTGCCGCTCCTGAGCCTGATTATCTGGCTGCCGATCATCGGCGGACTGGTGGTGCTTGCCGCCGGTAAAAACGATGTATTGGTACGCTGGCTGGCGCTGATATTTTCAATCCTCACTTTTGTGGCGTCCCTGCCGTTGTATACCGGCTTCGACAACGGCACGTATCAGATGCAGTTTGCCGAGCAGATGCCGTGGGTCGCCACCTTTAACATCAATTACTCGCTGGGCATCGACGGCATCTCCATGCCGCTCATCCTGCTGACCAGTTTCACCACGGTGTTGGTGATCATTGCGAGCTGGGAGGTCATCCAGAATAAAGTTTCGCAATACATGGCAGCTTTTTTGATCATGGAAGGACTCATGATCGGCGTGTTTGCCGCCCTCGACGCCGTGCTGTTCTATGTGTTCTGGGAGTTTATGCTGGTGCCGATGTTCCTGATTATCGGCATCTGGGGCGGGCAGCGGCGCGTCTATGCCGCGATCAAGTTCTTTCTGTATACCTTCCTTGGTTCGGTGCTGTTGCTGGTTGCCGTGCTGTACCTGTACTTTCAGTCCGACAGTTTCTCGATCCTCGACTTCCACGACCTGCGCATCGGCATGACTGCCCAGGTGCTGCTGTTTTTTGCGTTCCTCATTGCCTTTGCTGTCAAGGTGCCGATGTGGCCGGTGCATACCTGGTTGCCGGATGCGCACGTCGAAGCGCCCACCGGCGGTTCGGTGATCCTTGCCGCCATCATGCTCAAACTCGGCGCGTATGGCTTCGTGCGCTTTATCCTGCCGATCGTGCCCGACGCCAGTCATGAGCTGGATTGGCTGGTAATTGTCATGTCGTTGGTCGCGGTGGTCTATATCGCGCTCGTTGCGCTGGTGCAGGAGGACATGAAGAAGTTGATCGCGTATTCGTCGATCTCGCACATGGGTTTTGTCACGCTGGGATTCTTTCTGGTGTTCAGCATCTTCGATAATACCAACAGCGTGGCCGGGGCCGCGCTGGGCCTGGAAGGCGCGCTGGTGCAGATGATCTCGCATGGCTTTGTCTCCGGGGCGATGTTTTTGTGCGTGGGCGTCATGTATGACCGGTTGCACAGCCGTAACATCAGCGATTACGGCGGCGTGGCCAACACCATGCCGGTATTTGCGACGTTGATGGTATTGTTCGCCATGGCCAACGCCGGTTTGCCGGGCACTTCCGGGTTTGTCGGCGAGTTCATGGTGATCCTCTCGGCATTCAAGGCGAACTTCTGGATAGCGTTGCTCGCCAGCACCACGCTGGTGCTGGGTGCCGCCTATACCCTGTGGATGGTGAAGCGTGTCATCTTCGGCCCGGTTGGTAATCAAAACGTCGCGGCCTTGCAGGATTTGAATGGCCGCGAGGCGCTGGTGCTGGGAACGCTGGCCGTGCTGGTTCTGTTGCTGGGTGTTTATCCCGCGCCCCTGGTTGAGGTGATGCACGCTTCTGTCGGTCATTTGCTTGAACAGGCGGTGAGTTCAAAATTATAAGATTCTTGCCACGGAGACTCAGGGTTCACAGAGAAATTTTGAATTCATTTATAAAAACTCTGTGTCTCAGTGGTCAACTTAGTACAAATCAAGATATGAAGCTTGGGATTGAGGATTGATGTCTAATATGAATTTCGATATGCCCAATTTTGCGCTGGCCCTGCCGGAGATCTTTGTGCTGTGCATGGCCTGTGTGGTGTTGCTGGCTGATCTCTTCGTGGGTGAGCGAAACCGTGTCGTCACCTATTTGATGTCACAAGCGACCCTCGTCGGCGCTGCGATTTTGACGGTTGGCCTGCATACCGGCGAGACGCAGATGACATTCGGTGGCAGCTTCATCAGCGACACCATGGGGGATGTGCTCAAGGTCTTTATCTATCTTGTCACGGCCGTGGTGTTTTTGTACTCGCGCGAATATCTGCGTGTGCGGCAGCTATTCACTGGTGAATATTTTGTGCTGGGGCTGTTTGGTGTGCTGGGCATGATGGTAATGGTCTCCGCGCACAGCTTCCTCACCATCTACCTTGGTTTGGAGCTGCTGTCGTTGTCGCTCTATGCAATGGTCGCCTTGCAAAGGGATTCCATCGGCGCCACCGAGGCTGCGATGAAATATTTTGTGCTCGGTTCGCTGGCCTCCGGCATGCTGCTCTATGGCATGTCGATGTTCTATGGCGTGACCGGCAGCCTCGATATCACCGAGGTGGGCGCCTATCTTGCGCAGAGCCATGACAAAAATATCGTGCTGGCATTTGGTGTGGTGTTTGTGGTGGTGGGCCTCGCCTTCAAGCTGGGCGCGGTGCCGTTCCATATGTGGGTGCCGGATGTCTATCACGGCGCGCCAACCAGCGTGACGCTCTATATTGGCACTGCGCCCAAGATCGCCGCATTCGCCATGGTGATGCGTCTACTGGTGGAGGGCTTGGGTGATTTGCATATGCAGTGGCAGGGCATGCTCATTATGCTCGCCATCGCCTCGATGGCGGTGGGTAACATCATCGCCATTGCCCAAAGCAATATCAAACGCATGCTTGCCTACTCCACCATTGCTCATGTCGGATTTCTGTTGCTGGGTATCCTGACCGGCACGGAAAACGGCTATTCCTCCTCGATGTTTTACATCCTCGTCTATGCCTTGATGGGATTGGGTGGCTTCGGTATGGTGATACTGCTCAGCCGCGCTGGTTTCGAGGCGGACCGTCTGGAGGACTTCAAGGGTCTGAATCAACGTAGTCCGTGGTTCGCCTTTATCATGCTTATCCTGATGATCTCCATGGCCGGCATCCCCGTCTCCGTGGGCTTCTGGGCCAAACTCGCCGTGCTCCAGGCCCTTATCAGGGCCGATATGACCTGGCTGGCGGTGGTGGCTGTGCTCTTCTCCGTGATTGGCGCCTACTACTACCTGCGCATCGTCAAGCTGATGTACTTCGATAAACCCGAGGATACCAGTCCGATTCAACCCGCCTTGGACATGCGTGTGGCGATGAGCGCCAATGGTCTCGCTGTATTCGCCCTAGGCGTCTACCCCAGTGCCCTCACTGCACTGTGTGTTGCCGCGTTGAAATGATCCTTTACACAACGACATGAATAGTAGCGTGTGTTGCGCGCACGCCACATAGATAAATCCGGTAGTTGGTGCCCCCTTCATCCTGTAAAAAACAGTTGGCCACAGGGTTCCCTGTGACAAACTGTTTTTATCTCCCCTCCCCCTAACCCTCTCCCCGCTTGCGGGGAGAGGGGATGATTAACTGCAGGATTGAAATGGCAATGGTTTGTTTGGGTTTAACCCAGATTATCCATTAGCCTCACAACCGTTTTACTTAAAGTAGGTAGGTCAAGCGAAGCGGACCCAACATTGCACCCGTGAATCCCCGTGAAAGGGGCGATGGGGCGCAATGTCTGAATCAATGAGTTTGTTGGGTCCCCAGAGCTTGTGCTCCTTGACAAAACCTACACGCTAACTGTTTTTATGTCCCCTTCTCCCCGCAAGCGGAGGAGGGGATGATTAAGTACAGGATTGAAATGGCAATGCTTTTTTTGGGTTTATAGACGCGAAATGGACAGGGTGGGCGAACAAAATATCTGGCGACCACCCAGCGATGACGGTGAGGCGACTATGGGGAAAGGGCATCCTTGCCTCGTTTTTATTGCTATACGGTGGGAACCGTCGGACAGGCCAACCACGGAAGGTTGATCAGGAAATACGGCGGACGGCTCTACGGGTGAATAGCAGGCCAAGAAGTCCCAGGCCCAGCAGCAGGTGTGTGGTGGGTTCGGGGATTTGCTGGGGCGGGCTTCCACCACCGCTATAGTTTCCAAGACCGGATCCGGCATCGTTACTGATGGCAAGCGGGGCATTGAGAAAGTCGTTTGCTGTGAAGATTCCCGTCGATAGAATCATATTGAATGTCAGGTTCTGAGAGTTGGTTACATTGGCGGCATTCACTTTGTCCTTGGGAGGATCCAGGGCTTCGAATTGAAACGTGGTTCCCCCGGCTCCTTGCACTGAGGCTGGAAAATTAATAGCCCACCCTGTCGGGTTAAATCCAGAGAACGTGAGGTTTAGCGGGTTTATAGTATTGGCAAGGTTAAAGTAAAACTCATCCAGTTTTACCGTTGGGTGAAGGGGTGAGTTTATATCTACAACCCATGATGCGGTATTATTGTTTACAGTAATCGTCACATCGACAATCAGATTGTCAGGGTTCTGAGGGCGAATATCCCCTGTAAGCTGTCCCGTGATAACAAACGCATGGGCTGTTGTGATTGGCAGGAATAATATCCCAGCGCTTATCATCATTAGCGCCCCAGCAGCATGTGTAATGGACTTTTTCATGTTTTTCACCTTGAGATCAAGTATATTTGTCGCCCTCTTGGCTAACGCACCTCCCTTTGCATAATTTAATGCATGTTCTGTGCCAATAGAACATAATTATTTGTTATAAAAAGAATAAATAACAATATTATGCTCGTCGGTATTCCGTAAGAGACACAAAATGTAAAATATCCCGACACCTTGTGCAATACGTGCATTGATTGATTATTTAAAATAAAGAACTTTAAAAACAATTAGTTGTGAATTTATTTGCGATCAGGAAGGATGTTTTTACGTTGCAGCGGAGGCGAAAAACGGGAGTTTGTCTGTAAAGTTTTCCGACAAATTGGCATGTTGTAATTCTATCTAATTGAATTTAAATTAATTATTATCGACGTACGAAAAAACGCCGGTCATTCCAGGGAAAGACCGGCGCTGTTTTATAGTGAAAGTAGTGGTCGCTTTTTTTACCTTAAAACCTGTATGGAAGTAGTAGTCTTGTTCCCTGCGGCGTCTTCCGCCACTGCACTAATAGTATTCCACCTGTTCAAAGCCTGCCCCGTTTTCCATCTGTAGGACAGTGTGCTGCCGGTGGTGACACTCCTTACTGCTCCATTGATGTATAAGCTTAGTTTGGATACGGCGACATTGTCAGATGCTGCCAGCCGGATGGTGACGGCTGAGCCCACAGTGCTGCCGTTGGCGGGGTTGGTGATGCTGATGGTCGGTGGGGAGGTGTCCGCTGTGGTCAATGTATTGGCAACGGTGACGCTGACTGATTGGGATGTGCCTTGGTTGCCTGCGGCATCCACTGCGTTGGCTGTCAGTTTAACTGCTCCGCCTGGGGTGAGCGTGGAATCCCAGCTAAATGAATAGGGTGTGGTGGTGTCACTGGCCAGTAATTTACCATTAGCAAAGAGATCCACACGGGTGACGCCGATGTTGTCGCTCGCGTTTACGCTCACGGGCACTACACCGGACACCGTGCCGCCAGTGGGTGAGGCGATGGAGACGGTGGGAGCCTGGATGTCGAGTGCCTGGGTTTGCGTGGCCTTGAGCACCGCTGCTGTGGCGTTGATTCGGCCATATCCGTAATAGGTATCATAACCGGCTGTGCCCAGATCATCCGCAGTTGAGGTCATAATGTTTTCCACCTGGGAAGGCTGAAGAGCGGTATTGGCGGCCATGACGAGTGCGACCACGCCAGCCGTGGCAGGGCTGGCGAACGAGGTGCCGGAGGGCGCCGAATAGCCACCGCCTCTGGCAGTGGTCCAGATGCCCGCGCCGGGGGCCGAGATATCAATGAATTCTCCATAGGTGGACCAGCTTGTACGCGTGTCGGTGCTGTCTGTGGCGGCAACGGAGAGCATTGAGGCGTTTGGTGCGGTGGCGTCATAGACGCCGCTGTTGCCGCCTGCAACCACCACGACCCCTCCTTTGTTTCTCATATATTGGGCCGCGCTTTGCACGGCGGCGCTGCCGGATACGCCATAGCTGATGTTGGCAACGCGTGCGCCGTTGTCCGCTGCCCATGTGAGACCGCTGGCGATGGTGCTAAAAGAGGCGTAGCCATCCGGCTGGCTGATGCGCACCGGCATGATCTTGGTCTGCCATGCAATGGATGTGACGCCTGTGGCGTTATTACTACCTGCCGCTACCACGCCGGCGACCTGCGTGCCATGGCCGTGGACATCGGAGGTATTACTGTTATTGTCGTACATATTCCAGCCTGGGACCATTTGCCCGGCCAGATCCGTATGGGTTGGATCAACGCCAGTGTCGAGGATGGCTACGGTGATGCCTGTGCCGCGTGAGGTATCCCATGCGGTGGGAGCCTGGATCTTCGGCAGATGCCATGCGTTGCCATAATAGGGGTCGTTTGCGCTGGTCACGGTCAGAGGCACTAGCCGGTCCAGTTCCGCAAATTTTATATGGCGATGGCGCGACAATACTCGCGCTATTGCAGCTTCATCCGCCTGGGGGGGCAGTTCCACGACCTGGAAGTTGATGCGCGGGATGTTCCGCATGGCGCGCCCACCATGGGGTTTGATGATTTTGTCCAATTCAAGGCCTGATAAGCCAGCGCGTGGCTGGATGAGTATCCGGTGTGGCACCCATTGCTCAGGCGCCGCAGCGGCGGTGGCCGTCATTGCTGCGGCCAGCAGGGTGGTGGTCGTGATCACAGCGGATAGCGCTGCTACGGAAGCTGGGCGTGACTTTGAACTGTTCATGTTAGGGGGGGTCCTGAATAAGGTTGCTGGTGTTACTACGTTATCGGTAGGACGAATTTATTTCTGCACACAAAGTCATGCGGGATATGTGATGCAGTACACGATTTTGGAGTTTGGTCTGTACGGCGAAGGATTATAGGGAAGTGAAGCGTGTGCGACGACTCCTGTATAGCCGTAGGCTTGCAAAAAATGGCGACACTATCGAAATTTATCCTGAAAATCGCAGCAAGTAGCCCGGATGAAGCAGAGCGCAATCCGGGGAACAACTGGTAGCGGCGGGCTATGTGTTAATGTAAGACCTGGTGCCATTGTGTGGGGTATCATTGTTTAGGCTGACGGTGAAAAAATAGGTGTCGCCCGGGTGTCAGGCGCAATGATAATCAGGCATGGCGGAAGCATCGCGGCACTAGCATTCGGCGCAATGCCCTTCGGTTATTGCTCCCTACCGGGTTGGCCGCATACTCTCAAGCAGCCTGCAGCGGTGCGATTTCATGGCGAAGCCGTTCGCCTATGCTGTCCGTTGCGCAATCCGTGCTGTAACGGCTTTGCAGGTTGAGCCAGTATTGCGGTGTTTGGCCGAAAAAAAGGCCGAGCCGCAATGCCGTTTCAGCCGTCACTGGACGTTTCCCTTTGACGATGTGATTTACCCGCATGGCAGGGACGCCGATCGCCTTGGTAAGCCCGGACTGGGAAAGTCCGAGTTCATCCAGTAACTCTTTCAGATAAAACCCGGGGTGTACCGGGGCAATACGCTTCGTTTTCATGAGCAATTCTGATTCGTTCAATGATAGTCTACGATTTCGACGTCAACTGCCGCATTGGCGCGCCATCGCGCTTCGCCAAAAGTAACCGCCTGCAAATTGAAGATTTCCAGCAGGGATAAAAGACAGCCCTTTTGCGTCTATGCTTCTTCGGATTCCGGCCAGTTTTTGATGTAATTCTTGAGCAGATTGTTCTCGAACTGGGTTTCGGTGAGCAGCGCCTGCACGATGTCGACGATGGAAAGCAGGCCGGCGAACTCGCCATCGCGCATGACCGGCAAGTGGCGAACGCGATGTCCGAGGCTATTGCTCATCATTAAATTCATGACATGGTCGAGGGTGTCCTGCGCATCGCAGGTAATCAGCTTCGGCGCCATGACATCGCGCACCCGCACTTCGGTCAGATTGGCGGCGTACTTGTCCACCGCACCCATCACGTCGCGCTCCGTGACAATGCTGGCAAGGTGGCCCTCATCCAATACTACCAGCGAGCCAATCCGGTTTTGCATCATCAGCGCCACCGCCTCGGTCAATAATCGATCGGGTGTGATGCTGTAAATGTTGGGTCCTTTTTGCTTCAAAATGTGGGCTACTTTCATGCTTTTGTTCCTCTACGCAAGCAAAAAATCATCGCTAACCATTTTTCTATTTATACACACTTTTACGCCAGTGTCCAACTGGTCTGGCATTCCCTGTCGCGTCACCATTCCGGCCTCCCTGACATTGGCATGCTGCTTGGCAAGCGCTGGGCATCGGAGTATATTTATCCTATTGTTTTTTGCGACAGAAATAGGTGCAGTGCTTGCCGCGCCGCGACTTTAGTTATTTCAACCGAACATCTCACTACTTAAACCCTATGAATCTAAACTTCCTTGAATTTGAACGCCCCATCGCCGAGCTGGAGGCCAAGATCGAAGAATTGCGTTACGTAGGTAGTGACAATGAGATCAATATCAGTGAAGAGATTACGCGCCTTGAGGCGCGTAGCAGGGTGTTGACAAAATCAATCTTTTCTTCGCTTACCGCATGGCAGACCGCGCAGTTGGCGCGCCATCCGCAGCGTCCCTACATGCTGGATTACATGAGCCGGATTTTCACCGATTTTGAAGAATTGCATGGTGACCGCAGTTATGCCGATGACGCTGCGATTGTCGGTGGCGTTGCGCGCCTGGATGACAAGCCGGTGATGGTGATCGGCCAGCAAAAGGGGCGTGATACCAAGGAAAGGGTGCGGCGCAATTATGGCATGCCGCGACCGGAAGGTTACCGCAAGGCGTTGCGCCTCATGCAGATGGCCGAGCGTTTCAAGCTGCCTCTGCTTACCTTCATCGACACCCCCGGCGCCTATCCCGGTATCGACGCCGAGGAACGCAATCAGAGCGAGGCCATTGCCCGCAACCTGTTCGTGATGTCCGAATTGCGCATCCCGATCATTTGCACCGTCATCGGCGAGGGCGGTTCCGGCGGCGCGCTCGCCATTGGGGTGGGCGATCATGTGCAGATGTTGCAATACAGCACCTACTCGGTAATCTCGCCCGAGGGTTGCGCCTCCATTCTATGGAAAAGCGCGGACAAGGCCGCCGAGGCCGCCGCAGCCTTAGGTATTACCTCCGCCAAACTCAAGGCGCTGGGTCTGGTGGATAATGTGATCGAAGAACCGTTGGGCGGCAGCCATCGTGATCCTGACGCCATGGCAGCGAATCTCAAGGCGGTGCTGGCGAAGGATCTGGATCGTCTCAGCCAGATCGACATCGACAAGCTGCTCGAAACGCGTTACGCGCGGCTCATGCAGTTCGGGCATTTTGCCTCTGCGCGTAAGTGAAAACGCGCTTTTACTGGGCGACCTAAAAACAGCGATTGGAATCTACCATGACTTCCCATCGCCCCCCCGCAGACGTCTTCTCACGACGCCTTCTCAATGCGCTAAACCAGTTGCCGCCCGCGCGACGCTTTTGGGTAGCTTACAGTGGCGGGCGCGATTCTACGGTGCTGTTGCATGCACTCTCTGGATTACGCGCCTTCCTGTCTCCTGATTTACTGCTGTACGCTGTACATGTCGATCACGGCCTGAGTCCTCACTCGGGTGAATGGGCGCGTCATTGTGAGACAGCTTGCGCCCGGCTTGGCATTTCCTGCCATACGCTGCGCGTCAACGCCACACCCCAGCCCGGCGAAAGCCCCGAAGCGGCAGCGCGCCAGGCACGTTACCAGGCCATTGCCTCGCTCATTGAGGCAGGCGACTACCTGCTCACCGCTCACCATCAGGATGACCAAGCCGAAACCCTGCTGCTGCAACTGCTGCGCGGCGCCGGCCCGCATGGTCTGGCCGCCATGCCTGTGCATGCCCCGTTTGCCAATGGATGTCTCGCGCGTCCGCTGCTTGGCTTTACGCGCGACGAATTGGCTGCCAATGCCGCGCAGCATGATCTTTCCTGGGTCGATGACCACAGCAACTTCGACACCGGCTTTGAACGCAATTACCTGCGCCACGAGGTCATGCCACATCTCAAGCAACGCTGGCCGTCGTGCGCAAGCACGCTGTCACGCGCCGCCGCGAACGCCGCCGAGGCAGCGGCATTGCTCGATGCGCTGGCGGATAACGATCTGCAAGCATTGCGTGGCCCGCTGCCGGGCACATTACTGGTTAGCCAATTGCTAAAGCTGGAAGATGCGCGCCAGCGCAATGCGCTGCGCCGCTGGTTCAAGATGTTGGGCCTCCCCGCGCCGTGGGCGGCGCACCTCCAGAGGATTCAGGGCGACGTGCTGGCCGCCGCCGAAGACAGCACCCCTTGCGTGCGCTGGGCTGGTGCCGAGGTGCGTCGTTATCGTGATCTGATATATGCCATGCCTCCACTGCCTGTGCATGATGCCAACACTGTATTGGCATGGGATCTGGATCAACCTTTGATATTGCCGGATTGCAACGGAAAATTGATTGCACACAGCGAGATGGGCGATGGCCTCAAGGCGTCGCTGTGTCGCGCGCTAGCCGTTAGCGTGCGCTTCCGTCAAGGCGGCGAGCGCTGCCGTCCCGCAGCGCGTGGCCACACCCACGCGCTGAAAAAGCTCTTTCAGGAACAGGGCATTCCGCCCTGGCAGCGCGACCGCATACCGCTGATTTATGTCGGCGACCAACTCGCGGCAGTGGCGGGCCTGTGGGTCTGCGAACCGTTTCAGGCCGAGAGTGGCGAAGCGGGGATTGCTCTGGAATGGAATCATCAAAATTCCTTCTCGACTTTAAGCCTCATTTAAGTATCTGCCTCTAGTATGGCCTCCACGAAACGGCAATCATGCCGGATCGATGATTCCATTGAAAGGAGAGTAATCATGGCTACGAAAACGACTATCTTGATGGGCGCACTCATAGCATTGGGTACGGCTGGCGCATTTGCTTATGCCGATTCCGAGACGAAGCACGAGAACGATGCAATCGCAGAGCTGGCGAAGACGAAGGTTTCGCTTTCCCAGGCGATCACAGTCGCGGAGCAGCATGTGTCCGGCAAGGCCTCGCGCGCTGCGCTGGAAGATGAAAACGGCCGCCTCGTCTACAATGTAGAGGTGGCGAGCGCAAAAAAGGTGATGGACGTTCAGGTCGACAGCATCGACGGTAAGGTCATCAGTGCCAAGCCGGACAAGGCCGATGCCGAACATGAGGGGCAGGAGGAGGATGAGGGATAGGCCATGCGGGGGCAGGAATCTGCCCCCGTCTCATCACTTCGGTTCACTTCAGGGAACTCTGAACCGTTCATCTCTGAATTTTTCAGAGGTATCACGTCCTTGTCCGCGGAATCTCTGACTAAGTCAGAGATTCCTTTATGATTTTCAGATGAATAGGTTACGGTGATGGAGCAGCTCAGCCACACGTTTTTATTGGTGACGCATGGCGCATGCTCGGTGGTGCGGAATAGACCCGCCGACGGGTGGTTTTGCGGCTACTTTATCTTGTATTCTTGAGGTGGATCCATGCGTCTGTTGCTTGTCGAAGACGATGCCATGATTGGTAAAAGCGCCCAGAAGGGACTCAAGCAAGACGGCTATATGGTCGATTGGGTTCGCGATGGGCAGGCCGCCGAGCTGGCGCTGGAGAATGGCGTGTATAACATGGTGCTGCTTGACCTTGGCCTGCCGCGCAAGGCGGGGCTTGATGTCCTCGCTAACCTTCGCCGCAGGAAAAACCGCATTCCTGTGCTCATCCTTACAGCAAGGGACTCTGTGGCTGATCGTGTGAAGGGTCTCGATGCAGGTGCCGACGACTATCTCGTTAAGCCTTTTGATCTCGACGAGCTTGCCGCGCGCATCCGCGCGTTGCTGCGGCGGCAAGCTGGCCGCGCCGAGCCGGTCATCGAGCATGGCAGACTCGCTGTATACCCTGCTACTCATGAAGTACTTCTCGACGGTGTGCGAGTGAACTTATCGGCGCGGGAATTTTCATTATTGCATGCACTGCTCGAACGGCCCGGCGTACCTCTCTCCCGTGTCCAGTTGGAGGAGCGTATCTACGGCTGGGGTGAAGAGATCGAGAGCAATGCGGTCGAGGTATATATCCACTCGTTGCGGCGCAAACTGGGCGTGGAGTTTATCAAGAACATCCGTGGCGTGGGCTACATGGTGCCGAAAGAGCTGTGACATCAATCCGCCGCTATCTGCTGGTGGCACTGCTCGGGGCAGTAACTACCGTGATGCTGCTCGGTGCATTTGCCATGTATCGTATGGCACGTGAGGAGGCGGATGAGATTTTCGATTACCACTTGCGGCAGGTTGCACTTTCTCTGCGCGACCAGGCATTTGAAAGTGCGGTGGTGCCCAAAGGCGAAGCCGATGAGGAAGATTTCGATTTCGTCATCCAGGTCTGGGATCGGGAAGGCGTGAGGCTCTACTATTCGCATCCGCATAGCGCGCTACCCGATCACGCACAGCTCGGTTTCTCCACCATCCAGGCCAGAGACGGTGCATGGCGCGTATTCACCGCCCAGTTGCGCGGACAGACCATTCAGGTCGCCCAGCCGATGAGCGTGCGCAATGGACTGGCCGCTGAGGCCGCCCTGCGCACCTTGATGCCGTTCTTTATCCTGCTGCCGGTGTTGGGTGTGCTGATATGGGTTGTTGTAGGCCGCGGCTTGTCACCGCTTGCGCAAATCGCGCAAGCGGTGACTGCCAGGACGCCTTCAGCTCTGGATCCACTCTCTGAGCAACGGGCGCCGGTAGAAGTGCAGCCGCTGGTGCATGCGCTCAATGATCTCCTGGCAAGACTGAAAAGCGCCATGGAGGCTCAGCGTGCGTTCATCGCCGATGCCGCCCATGAGCTGCGCACGCCGCTCGCCGCCTTGCAGCTTCAAGTGCAACTCGTCAAAAGGGCAACGGATGCGCAGGAACGCACCGAGACTATTGCGGAGCTGGAACAAGGGTTGCAACGCACGATTCATGCGGTGCAACAGTTGCTCACTCTTGCACGCCAGGAGCCGGGCGAGGTCGAGCGCCCATTTGCACCAGTGAAGTTCGGAGAGCTTGCCCGTCTGGTTGTCGCGGAGCATATTCGCTTGGCCGAAGCCAGGCAGATTGATCTCGGTGTCTCTTCGGTGGATAACAACGTGTTGGTACAAGGTGATGCCGATGCGTTACGCATTTTGATTGCGAATCTGGTCGAGAACGCAATTCGCTACACTCCCGCGGGAGGTAAGGTCGATGTGTCGGTTGGTATCGATGAGGGACAGCCATTTGCGGAAGTCGCCGACACCGGACCGGGCATTCCGCCCGAGGATCGCGAGCGGGTATTCGACCGATTCTATCGCCGCGCCGGAACCGAAGAGTCTGGCAGTGGACTGGGGCTGGCGATTGTCAAGGCGATTGCAGAGCGTCATGGTGCCACAGTGACACTTGGCGAGGCGAGCGGCGGCGGGCTGCTGGCTCGCGTCGAATTTGTCGCAAAGGTGTAATCTGAGCGAGATATAGACGGGTCGTTTGCCGGCGCTGCTCACCCAATCTCCCTGTGGCTAAAACTCGTTGTTTCAGACCATGAATATCGAGATGAACATCGCCACGGCGACCAGCCCCATGACAAGTGTGGCGAGCCAGCCGAGCGCTTTGAGCCGGAGTGTGATCACAAATTGCCGCATAATACGCTTGTCTGCGGCCATCACCATCAGCATCGCCATAATCGGGACTGCAATTACGCCGTTGATCACAGCGCTCCAATAGAGAGCCTTGATGGGGTCGATCGGCGTGAAGTCCAGCAAGGTACCTATGATTGTTGCGGTTGCAACAATGCCATAAAAGCCTTTTGCCTCCATGGATTTCAAGCTAAGGCCATTGCGCCAGCCAAGTATCTCTGCGACAGCGTAGGCGGCTGAACCGGCAAGCACTGGGACAGCGAGGAGTCCGGTTCCGATGATTCCGGCTGCGAATTTTATTTCAATCTATTAGCCCAACGTGCTAATACCTCTGCGGCTTAAGTCAGTGCCATTCCCCTTAAGTCAGGTTTAAGTTTTACGATCATAAAGTGTACATCAACGTGAAGAGCATTACTTCACGAACCGACGCAGAAAGGAAATGACTCATAGAGCGCAAAACTGGCAGAGTGTGGCTTGGTTGCTGTGATGAGGAAAATTTTTTTGGAAAACATTAAAAATTCAGGACTCTCGACCCATATCCTTCCCACCTCGGCTACATTGGTTGGAGCATGCATCACGGCGGTCAGCCTGGTCAAGTTGATGCATTTGGGTCGTGCCGGATTTTTTGTCGACAAGCTGCTTGCTCTAACCACTATCATGTTTTTGGCGAGTGCCATCGTGTCCTTCATGTCGATGCGGGTTCAGCGTCTCGAACGTCGGCTAGAAAGCCTAGCTGAAATGGTGTTCCTGGTTGCGCTCGGGTTTGTCGCTATCGCGGCCGTGGTTAATATCATAATGTTGAACCTAAAACGGCAGTTGACCGCTTCTCTGGACGGCTAGCAATATGTTTTGTGAGACTTTATCGTACCCTGCGGGTTCACCTGTTTGGTGAAGCCCGCTACGGGGCGGATTGCACGATTTTCGGGGTGCATGGCAGCGTTGCAACTCCTTGGACTGGAACAACCATTCCGCGTCGTCGCGCCTTGCCCTGCACCCCGAAAACCGCACACTCCACCCCGTCCAACTGCCGTTTTTAGGTTGAATGAACTGGCAGAAATAACGCATTAATTTTCCCCGCGAATACAATTTCGACCTGCAAATCAGGCTGATCGAAAAAAATCGCGCTTTTCAATAGCCGGTTAAGAATGGCTTAAGAATCGGCTGGTAATATGCCAATCACGGTAACGCGGTAAGCGTTATTGATTCTTGCTTTACTTCAGGAGGAATATCATGGGCGAGAAACTGTCATTCATTATGGTTGCTGTGACTGCCGCGGCCTTGGCCATTGCGATGTTGTATGTCAGTCAGGAAATGCTTCAGGACGTAAGCGATGCGGACGTCATTGAACAGACCAAGATCAGCCTGATCCAAGCCGTTTCCGGCGCGGAACGGCATGCCAATGGCAAGGCTGCCAGGGTGGAGTTGAATGATGTACATGGTGAACCTGTTTACAGAGTGAAAATTATCAACAGCGGTAAAGCCACGGACGTGCATGTGGACGGCAAGACCGGTAAGATTTTGAGCATACAAACAGATCAAACCGATGACCCCATAACGGGATCTTAAATAAAGCCTAAATAAGGTCTTCCCCAATGCGAACGGACACTGTGAGTGAAGATTTCCGCCGGTTCGCGCCACGTTTTTTTGCCCGATTTTTTGAAGTGAAGAGTCCGCATGTTGGATGGCGCATTGAAACCTCCGAGAAACTCAGAGGTTGCGCCGTGATGATGTTGACGGCCTTCATCGCTGGTTGTGCAGGCTATCATCCAAAACCTTTGGACGATAACCGTCTGAATGAATCTCTGGCGGCGCCCGATCGGGTCGCTCTGGCCCGGGAGGCGGCCCGGCTCCGCCATCCCCGTTTGCCCCCCATGACACTGGACTTTTCCCAACCCCTTACCGGCGAAGCGCTGGGTGTTATTGCTGTGCTGGCCAGTCCTGATCTACAGGCATTTCGCGCCAAGGAGGGGGTGGCCCAGGCGCAGGTTTTCGCGGCGGGGCTATTGCCTGATCCACAGCTTGCCGTTGGGTTGGATCACCCTCTTGGTGGAGGTGGTCTGGTCAACGCGCAAAACCTGGGCCTGAGTTGGGATATCGCGCGTCTGATTACACGCCAGGGCGATATGCGTATCGCCAATAACCAGGCATTGCAAGTGCGCAATGACATTGCCTGGCAGGAATGGCTGGTGGCTAATCAGGCGGCCCTCATGGGCAGGCGTGTTGCCTATCTCGAACGGCAACAAGCGATGGCTCAGCAGTTTTCCGATATTGCCGCCAAGTTGCTTGAAGTGGCGCGTCGCAACCTGCGTGAAGGGAATGTGAAAATCGATGAGGTGGGGTTGCGCCAGGTGGCCTATCTGGATGCGCGTGATCGTGTCCTCGCGCTGGCGCGGGAACTCCAGAAAGCGCGCCAGGATTTGAACCGGGTGTTGGGTTTGTTGCCTGGGGAAATTGTTTCAGTCGCCACTTCCAGGATTTCCTTGCCGGCATCGTTGCCAGACCCTGAGGCCCTGTTTGCTGAAACGCGTACAGCACGCCTGGATTTGGCGGCGTTGAGGGCGGGCTATGACACCCAGGAGGCGCGCATATACCGTGCAGTGCTGGGGCAATATCCGCGCTTTAATCTGGGGTTGAGCGAGGTGCGGGATACAGCGGGTGTGCGTAGTCAAAGCATCGGCATCAGCCTGGATATTCCCCTGTTCAATAGCGCTAATCGCGGCGTCATTGCCGAGGCTGAAGCCACCCGCGATAAATTGTATGCCGAATATCTGGCGCGGCTGTATCAAACCCGTGCGGATATTGCCACGTTAATCGCAGACCTTTATCGCATCGGCCAGGAATACGAGGCATTGGTGCAACAGTTGCCGGAACTGGAGCGAGTGGAGCGTGTCTTGCGTGCCGCCGTGGCCAGCGGCGATACCTCCCTGGTGAATTATGAGACGGTGCGCGCCACGTTGTTGGATAAGCAGATCAAACTGCTGAGCTTGGAACAGGCAGCGGCTGAGCAGGAGGTGGCTTTGCAGCTTGCTTCCGGTGCGCCGCTGGCGCTATGAGACCCTTGATTATGACGAAATCCTTTAAGGCCTGGCTATGCTGGCCTCTTGTTGCGGTAGTTCTGGGTGTACCCATGATGGGCCAGGCTGACTCAGACGAGACAGTACCTGCCGCAAAGAGTTCACCGTCGGTGCTGATTCAAACCAGTCCTGTGCAGCAAGTGCGCCTGACGGAAACCCTGACCACCTATGGGACAGTAGAGTTTTCACCAGAGTATGTCCAGGCTATGGATGTCATGACGGAGGTGATGGTGAATCAGGTCTTTGTTGCGGCGGGGCAGCGGGTGCGGCGGGGCAGCGGGTGCGGCGGGGCGACGCGCTGCTTTCATTGCGCGCAACAGCCAACGCTCAACTCGAATTGGAGCGCGCCCGGATCGATGTGACTTTCTCCGAAAAAAATGCAGTGCGATTGCGTGATTTACTCTCCCGTCAATTGGCGACCAATGCCGAAGTCCAGGCGGCAGAACAGAGTCTGGCCAGGGATCAGGCCATCCTCGCGGGTATCCAAAAACGCCTGGGCGGCAAGATAGACAGAGTTTTGAGCGCCGATATGGAGGGTGTAGTGGATGTGGTCAATGTCCGCCAGGGTGACATCGCTGCGCCAGGCACTCCCTTGTTGCGCATTGCCAAGGGAGATCGGTTGCGGGTGCGCCTCGGTGTGGAAGCCGAAGACATTCGCAGGATCAGGACAGGTCAGTCCGTGCAAGTGATGCCGGTGTATGTCAAAGGGATGCCCGTGACTGGCCAGATTACCCAGGTCTATCAATTGATAGACCCTAAAACGCATTTGAGCGAGGTGGTGGTGCCCTTGCTGACAGCCCCCGATATGTTGTCAGGCACGATGGTGCGGGGTGACATTATTCTCCAGGCGCGCAACGCCCTGGCCGTGCCACGTGCCGCCGTGCTGTATGAGCGCGGCGGTAAGGCTTATGTCTTCGTGAACGATAAAGGACAGGCTTGGTGGCGTGGCGTGGATATAGGGCATGATGATGGCCGCTACGTGGAAATCCTCGGTGGACTGGCGAACAATGAGCGCGTGGTTATCTTGGGTAATTATGAGCTGAAGAACGGCATGAGGGTGCGTACTCAGGGCGGCCATCAATGATGGGCACCTGGTTGCAGCGGCATCGCCGTTCCCTGCTGTTTCTATTGGCGCTTTTGGCTGTAGGGGGTGGCCTGTTTGCAATGCGCCTGCCAGTGGCGTTGTTTCCCACCATTGACTTCCCCCGTGTAGTGGTCAGCCTCAATGCCGGGGATCGCCCCGTGGATCGCATGGTGGTGGAGGTGACGCGTCCCTTGGAGCAGGCGCTCCGGGCTGTGCCGGATGTTCGCGCGATCCGCTCCACCAGCAGTCGCGGTTCGGCGGACATCGCGGTAACTTTTGCGTGGAACAGCGACATGGTGACCGCTCTGTTGCAGGTGGAGTCCGCAGTGAATCAGGCCCTCACCTCATTTCCGCCAGGGGTGAGTTTCTCCGCGCGCCGGATGGATCCCACCGTCTTTCCCGTGCTGGGGCTGGCGCTGACATCAGCCAGCCGTGATCCGGTTTCCTTGCGTGATTTTGCGTACTATCAATTAAGGCCAGCGCTTTCCGCTGCGCCCGGCGTGGCCCAGGTAGAAGTCCTGGGTGGGCAACAGGCGGAGTACCAGGTGCTGGTGGATCCGGTCCGCCTCCAGGCGCTGGGCTTGACCCCTATTGATGTCGCCACTGCCCTGTCCGCCAATAATGTTGTGACGGCGGTAGGGCGCATGGAAGACCGGTATCGCCTGTACTTGGTACTGGCTGATTCGCGGCTGCATAGCCTTGACGAAATCCGCCGCACCATACTGCGCGGCGGTGGCAGCGGTATTGTTCAACTTGAAGATGTGGCCGACGTGCGCCTGGGGCAAATACCGCAGTGGACGCGGGTCACCGCCAATGGCCGGGATGCGGTGCTGATCAATATCAAGCAGCAGCGCAACGCGAATACGGTAGCCATCGTTCAGGATGTCAAGGCGCAGCTGGCGGCGTTTGGCGGGAAGATCCCATCGGATATTCAGATCAAGCCCTATTACGATCAGTCTGATCTCATTACTGGTGCGGCATTGAGTGTCCGCGACGCAATCCTCATCGGCGCATTGCTGGCCGCCGTTATCCTCCTGCTCTTTCTGCGCAACTTGCGCGTTACCCTGATTATCGCCATTGCGCTGCCAGGCGTGCTGGCGGCTACCGTGCTGTTGTTGTACGTGTTCCACATGAGTTTCAATATTATGACCCTGGGTGGTATGGCGGCAGCAGTAGGCTTAATCGTCGATGACGGGGTAGTGATGCTGGAGCACATCATGCGCCGCCTCAGCGAGGCCGAGCGTGACACGCCCACTCG
Organism: Gammaproteobacteria bacterium; assembly: GCA_016191235.1. Taxonomy (GTDB): domain Bacteria; phylum Pseudomonadota; class Gammaproteobacteria; family Ga007554; genus LNEJ01. The sequence continues at coordinate 69,812 of JACPOZ010000011.1, read as the reverse complement.
GGGCAGGGTGCTGTCAGCCGCCATGGAAATGGGGCGGCCACTGCTGGGGTCATCTCTTGCCACGATCATCGTATTTCTGCCTTTGGCTTTCTTGAGCGGGGTAACAGGCGGCTTCTTCAAGGCATTGGCCCTCACCATGGCCGCCAGTCTCGTCATTTCCTTTTTTGTCGCCTTTCTCGCCGTGCCATTGTTGGCAGACCTTTGGTTGCGTGAACGTGACGCAGCGCGCCTGGAGGCCGTTGGCCCATGGATGGGGCGCTTACATTCATGGTATCGGCGCCTCATGCAGCGGCTCATGGCACGCCCTGTGATAGTGCTGCCGATGATTGTGCTGCTGGGTTTTGTTGGCTACGCCGCTTATACCCATCTGAGTTCTGGTTTCATGCCGCGCATGGACGAAGGTGGCTTCATTCTCGATTATAAGGCCGTGCCCGGCACATCGTTGACTGAAACTGACCGGCTGTTGCGTCAGGTGGAAAGTATTATCACCTCTTTGCCGGAAGTGGACAGCTATTCACGGCGCACCGGTTTGCAGCTCGGCGGTGGATTGACGGAAGCTACTCACGGAGACTTCTTCGTTCGTCTTAAACCACTGCCCAGGCGTGATATAGAGACCATCATGGCGGAGTTACGCCAGCGCGTGGAAAATGAGGTGCCTGGCCTGCGTATCGAGACGGCGCAGCTTATGGAAGATTTGATCGGTGACCTCACTGCCGTTCCTCAGCCCATAGAGGTGAAAATCTTCGGGGACGATGGCGCCGTACTGCGCAAGCTGGCGCCGGAAGTCGCAAGACGCGTCGCCAGCGTTCCCGGTGCAGTGGAAGTCTTTGATGGCATCACCATTGCCGGTGATGCCATCGACATTCGCGTCAACCGCGTCAAAGCGGCGCTTGAAAGTGTTGATCCCAACCTTGTCGCTCTCCAGGTTCAGGAGCAACTGGCTGGCGCAGTGGCCAGCCAGATTCAATCGGGTGAAAAAATGATTGGTATCAGAGTCTGGACTCCAGGGGATCTGCGCAGCCGCATCGAAGTGCTCAATGAGCTGCGAATCCGCGCGCTGGACGGCCATTACCTGCCACTCAAGCGCGTGGCCGACATCGGCATCACTGAAGGCCAGGCCCAGGTGACACGTGAAAATCTCAAGCAAATGGTAGCCGTGACGGCACGTCTCGAAGGGCGTGATCTCGGTTCCACCATGCGGGATGTGCAGCGTGTGCTGGCGAAGATGAATCTGCCTGCGGGTGTCTATATTGAATACGGCGGGCTTTATCAGGAACAACAACAATCTTTCCGTGATTTGCTCGTGGTTTTCGTCAGCGCAGTGATGTTGGTGACAGTGCTGCTGCTGTTTTTGTATGAGCGCTTTACTGTCGTTTTGAGCATCCTGCTGACCACGTTGCTGGCCCTGAGCGGCGTCTTTGCGGGCTTGTTCCTGACCGGTACCGAGCTTAACGTCTCTGCCATGATGGGGATGACGATGATCGTCGGCATCGTAACCGAAGTGGCGATTTTTTATTTCGCTGAATTAGACACGCAAGCGCGTCATAGCGCGTCAGATCTGATCGTTGCCGGGATCAAGCGCATGCGGCCTATCTTCATGACCAGCACCATCGCCATCCTCGCTCTGATGCCACTGGCTCTGGGCATAGGCGCGGGTTCCGCAATGCAGACACCGTTGGCCATCAGCATCATTTTTGGGCTGATTGCAGCGGTGCCCTTGGTGCTTCTTTTGATGCCCGTACTTTACCTGTTTTTTAGTGAGGTGGTTGATAGACGCATGTTTAGCCACCCTTAACGCAACACCTGGAGGATACCAGCATGAAAAAATTGTTACGTAACATAACCACATCATTGATCACATTCCTGATCGTAATCATGCCTGCCATGCTGCGGGCAGACACATCCCCCGAAAAAGCGCTGCAAAATACAGAGAAGGCATGGAAGGCCAAATGCAACGAGACGGTGACGCCACAGGTCCGGCGTTGGGAGTATGACAGGGCGATATTTGAACGCGACAATGATTACTCTGCAGTTGATGATACAGACAAGACTATTACAAATTCCCTGGCGAAGCGTTATCTGGTAGAGGCCAGATTCCACGTTACTCTCAGTGAACTCACCCAGGTTTTTTCCACGGATCCTGGGTTGGTGCGTTCCGAGTTGCGGCTCGCTCAATCTTACTTGAGGAATGCCCAGGCCGCCGTGGAGAGTCCTGATATACCAAAGATTCAGAAAAAAATTCAGGAAATAGAAAAGACCATGGCTTCGCTCGAAAAAAAACTTGACGACCGTTGGAGTGGTTGTTGGGCTGAGCAGGAGAAACAGGTCTTCGAGAGCATAAGGGCCGATATTAAAGATTTGATTGGGATGTTGTAATAAATCTCTGATGATAACGGAGAAGATGAAAGAAGATCGGTGCAATCAGTATACACAATTCGATTTACGGCTCGCTCCATCTCTCCAAGAAACATCTCATGGCGTGATCAAGTAATGATGCACAATTTCGCAAACATGGAAAATAAAACAGGGTCCCCTGGCAACATGCCAGGCTAAAAGCGGCGTTTGAATACGTAAAACACTACGAGTGCAATCGCCAGCAGGCCAGCGCCGATGATGTATGGCTCAAAGTGTTTAAAAAGAGCGAGAGCCGGTTCGAGGTGGTGCCCGAGATAGTAGGCGCCCATCCCCCAGAGCCCAACCCATAACGTCGCGCCAAGTACGTTGAATGCGAGAAATCGCCACCAGGATATACCGCTGGTGCCGGCAACAATGCCGTTGAGTTGACGCAAGACATCGAAGAAACGCGCCACAACGATTATCCAGCCCCCATAACGCCCGAAGAACCATTCAACCCGCTCCAGGTACGCCGTGCGTGCTCCGGCGTGACGGCCATGATGCAGGATGAGGCGGCGGCCGGCGTAGCGGCCGATTGCATAGCCTATGTTGTCGCCGATGATCGCCGCGCTCCATGCGGTGAACAGCAACGCAACAATGTGCATCTCCCCTCGGGATGCCGCCAGGGCGCCTACGATCAGCAATGATTGCCCCGGCGCGGGTATGCCGAAGCTTTCAATCATCACGCCGCCAAACACCGCAAGATAACCATAGCGCTCAATATACGGCTGAGCCAGGCTCAAGGCATGCTGCAGCCAGGGGGCATGTTCTATCATGATTTTTTATGCAACCTGACGGTCTATGTTTGGGTTCCGGGTGTTATGTTTCGCGTGACAGGCTCGGAGTCAGCCAACTGCGTCCGTCCCGTGCCAGCAGGATCTCGGCGGCCTCCGGTCCCCACGAGCCGGCGGGATAGTTCGGGAAGTCCGGGGCCGGGTTCTCGCCCCATACCTCCAGCACTGGCATGAGCAGGCGCCAGGCCGCCTCCACCTGGTCGGCGCGCATGAACAGGGTAGCGTCGCCGCGCAACGCATCCCAAAGCAGGGTCTCGTAGGCGTTGGGGCTGGGCGTTTCGAACGCCTCGCTGTAGCGAAAGCTCATGTCCACCGGTCGTAGCCGCAGTTGATAACCGGGCTCCTTGGCCATGAACTTGAGAACTACTCCCTGTTCCGGCTGGATCTGGATCACCAGGCGCACAGGCTGGGCCTGGAGCCCGCCCGCAGCGGGGAAGGCACGGTGCGGTACATCGCGAAAACGGATGGAGACTTCGGAGACATCCGCAGCCATGCGTTTTCCGGTGCGCAGATAAAAAGGTACGCCCTGCCACCGCCAGTTATCCACCAGCAGCTTGAGGGCGGCGTAGGTCTCGATGTTGGAGCGTGGATCAATCTCGGGTTCCTCGCGATAGGCGGGACGTCGTTCGCCACGTATCCAGCCCGCGCCATACTGGCCGCGGGCCGTGAACTCGCCCACCGCATCCCTGGGGATCGGCCGCAAGGCACGCAACACATCCACCTTTTTGCCGCGCACATCCTCCGCATCATAGGCTACCGGCGGTTCCATCGCCACCAGGCAGAGCACCTGCATCAGGTGATTCTGCACCATGTCGCGCAGTGCACCTGCGTGCTCGTAGTAACCGGCGCGATGTTCCACGCCCATGGTTTCCGCGACGGTGATTACCACGTGATCCACATAACGGCGGTTCCAGATGGGCTCGAATATGGGATTGGCAAAGCGTAGCGCAAGAATGTTCTGCACAGTTTCCTTGCCCAGAAAGTGGTCGATGCGAAAAATCTGCCGCTCGCTGAAGCAGCCGGTAAGCGCCCGGTTGATTTCAAGAAAACTTTCCAGATCATGGCCAAGCGGTTTTTCGACGACGATGCGTGTCCGTTCGTGGTTCGCAGTAAGGCCGGCGGCGCACAGGCCCCGGGCGATGGGCGCAAACAGGATGGGCGGTGTGGCAAGGTAATAGATTCGTTGCGCCGGAGCGCCCCAATCCTTTTCATAGCGGGACAGCCGCTCGCTCAGTTGCGCGTTGGCATCCTGGCTGACGGCGTCGGTGCGCAAATACTCGATCATGGCGGAAAACGCTTGCCAGGTCGCGTCATCGGGCGCGCCGTGACGCGCATGGGCCGCCACGCCGTCACGGTAACGTAAGACAAGCGCCGCCGCATCCAGGTCGGACCGGCCCGCGCCGAGCAGCGCGAAGCGTTCCGGCAGATGCCCATCTTGGTAAAGATCAAACAGCGCAGGGACAATAAGGCGCTGGGACAGATCACCACTGGCGCCGAATAACACCAGGATGGTCGGGGTGGTTGTTGCCACATTGTCCATGTCATCTCCTTCAAAGGGGAAGGTTATACGCGACTTGATTCAATCGTAGCGGTTTTGTGGCTGAAAATCATCAACCGAGTTAATCAGGAAGATAATCACCGTTGATCCTCTGGGGGAATCGTTGCATAGTAACGCATGGCTGAAAATACCCCTTGCTCGTTGGATCTCCTGCGCATCGCAATCCGTCCTGCTTATTCCGCAGACGAAACCCTGTGTGTCGAATCCTTGCTGCATGAAGCACTGCTTCCCAGCGAGGCGCAACTTCGCGTGCATGCGCGGGCAGCGCAACTGGTTGGCGCAGTGCGGGCAAAATCTGCTCATGGGCTCGATGCCTTTTTGAGCGAATACGATCTTTCCTCAGAGGAAGGCGTGCTAATGATGTGTCTGGCGGAGGCACTGCTGCGCATTCCTGATGCCGGCACAGCGGATCGGCTGATTCACGACAAGCTTTCCCAGGGGCATTGGGATGCACATCTTGGCCAAAGCCATTCGTTGCTGGTAAACGCCTCCACATGGGGGCTGATGTTGACAGGCCAAATCGTCAAGCTCGAACCGGCGACTGACGATGGAATCATGTCATCGCTGAAACGTCTGGTGGCGAAGAGTGGTGCGCCACTGGTTCGTCTGGCCTTGAAGCAGGCGATGTACGTCATGGCACAGCAATTCGTTATGGCGCCGACGATAGAGGAGGCTCAGCGGCGCAGCCAGTCAGCGGAAAATCAGCGTTACCGTTATTCCTTCGATATGCTGGGAGAGGCGGCGCTCTGTGTGGATGATGCCGAGCGCTATTTCGTTGCGTATGCGCACGCCATCGCAAGCCTTGCCGATTCTGCATTAAATGCAGATATTGTCAGTGCTCCCAGTATTTCAGTAAAACTCTCTGCCCTGCATCCGCGCTATGAATTCTCGCAGCGTCAGCGTGTGTTGCGTGAGCTTGTGCCCAAGGTGCTGGCGCTGGTGCAACATGCCCAAGCGGCGAATATCGCTTTGACGCTCGATGCCGAAGAGGCGGACAGGCTGGAGTTATCCCTGGATATTTTTGCTGAGGTGTTTCGCCATCCGGTGTTGAGAGATTGGCAGGGGTTTGGCCTTGCCGTGCAGAGCTACCAGAAACGTGCGCCTTATGTGCTGGATTGGTTGGCAAGCCTGGCGCGCTGCGAGAAGCGCCGTATCCCGTTACGCCTGGTAAAGGGCGCCTACTGGGACACCGAGATCAAGCGCGCACAGGTGCAAGGATTGGTGAGCTATCCGGTATTTACCCGCAAGGCCGCCACGGATGTCTCTTATCTCGCTTGCGCCAAGCGCTTACTCTCTGCGCGTGATGCCTTTTATCCGCAATTCGCCACGCACAATGCGCACACTGTGGCGTATATCCTCGAACTGGCAGGGCAGGATCGCAATTTTGAGTTCCAGCGCCTGCATGGCATGGGTGAAGCCTTGTACGGCGAGCTGGTGGGGGCCGACAAATTAAATGTGGCATGCCGGGTGTATGCGCCGGTGGGTAATGAAACGGATCTACTTCCCTACCTGGTGCGGCGGTTGCTGGAGAATGGCGCCAATACCTCGTTTGTCAATCGCATTGCGGATGAGCGGGCGCCGATCGAGCAGGTGATTGCAGACCCGGCGATTGAGTTGAGCAGTTTAAAAATCAAACCGCATCCGTATCTGCCATTGCCGGCTGATTTGTATGGTACAGAACGACGCAATGCGTATGGCATCAATCTCTCTGATCCACTGGAAATTGAAGGGCTGTCCCAGGCGTTGTGCGAGCCGCTGGCGCGTCACTGGTCTGTCGCACCCATGGTTGGTGGTGAGATGCTCCCAGGCATAACCCACTGCGTGGTTGATCCGCATGACAATCGCAGGGAAGTGGGTTCTGTGGTGCTGGCTGATACTGGAATGGTTGAACAGGCGCTGCAACGTGCTTCGAATGCTGCTCATGGCTGGGACGGTACGCCTGCGGAAAAGCGCGCAGAATGTCTGCTGCGGGCGGCTGATTTGTTTGAACAGCGCCAGGCGGAATTTATCGCCTTGTGCGTGCGCGAAGGCGGCAAGACGATTTCGGATGCGCTCGCGGAAGTGCGCGAGGCGGTGGACTATTGCCGTTACTACGCCTGCCTTGCGCGCCGCGACTTTGCCGCGCCGAGGGTGCTGCCTGGACCCGTGGGCGAACGCAATCAACTCAGCCTGCATGGGCGAGGCGTGTTTGCCTGTATCAGCCCGTGGAATTTTCCGCTGGCTATCTTTACCGGCCAGATCACTGCGGCGCTCGCCGCGGGCAATGCTGTGATTGCCAAACCCGCCAGCCAAACCCCATTGATTGCCGCACACGCCGTGTGCCTGTTGCATGAGGCGGGCGTGCCAGTCGATGTGCTGCACCTGTTGCCCGGCAAGGGCGATGTGGTAGGTAACAAACTCATCGCCGATCCGCGCATTGCCGGAGTGGCCTTCACCGGCGCTACCGAAACCGCGCGCAGCATCAATCTAACGCTTGCCGCTCGCCCTGGCGCCATCGTGCCATTCATTGCCGAAACCGGCGGGCAGAATGCAATGATTGTGGACAGCTCCGCGCTTGTCGAGCAGGTAGTGAATGATGTCATTCGTTCTTCCTTTAACAGCGCGGGGCAGCGCTGCTCCGCGTTGCGCGTGTTATTCCTGCAAAATGAAATTGCCCCGCGTGTGCTTTCCGTTCTGCAAGGCGCAATGGATGAGTTACGCATCGGCGACCCTGCATTGCTTGAGACGGATATTGGGCCAGTGATAGATGCTGCTGCCAGAGAAACACTGGAAAAACATGCGCAACGCATGGCAAGTGAAGGCAAACTCATCCATCAATTGAGCTTGCCCCCTGGCACGGAGTACGGCACCTTCTTCGCCCCGCGTGTATTTGAAATAGACCGGTTGGAGAGATTAGAGCGCGAAGTATTCGGACCCTGTCTGCATATCCTTCGCTATTCATCGGACAAGCTTGATCAGGTGATCGACGCAATCAACCACACTGGTTACGGCCTTACCCTGGGTATCCACAGTCGCATCGAGGAAACCATACGTCGCATTCAAAACCGCGCGCGCATCGGCAATATCTACGTCAACCGCAACATGATTGGCGCCGTAGTCGGCGTGCAACCCTTCGGCGGCGAAGGCCTCTCCGGCACCGGACCCAAGGCGGGTGGCCCGCATACCTTGCTACGTTTCGCCACAGAACGGGTGGTGAGCACCAATACAGCAGCGGTTGGAGGAAATGCTGCTTTGCTGTCTTTATAGAAAAATTCGGGTTGAAACGCGCGTATTTTTTATCAAGACATGAAATTATTTTTGACAATAACCATTTATTTATTGTGTTAATAAGGGCTTATTTCATAAGATATAAATAATATCCAACAAATCGTACGCCGAAATATTTCTCTTGGAATACCCGAGTTTTTTGCTATAGACTGCTTCGTGCAGCGGAGCTTTTGTAGTCCGGTGGTGCGGTTTGGTAGGTTCCGATGCATTTAGCCCGAATGTTTCATAAATTACACGTGCCCTCGCTGGTCTTTTGATCGCTATGGTAATTTTGTTCAGTCGGCCGTATGAATCACTACGGCGCTTCTTCACAAAATTCCCCTATCAATCAAAATCCGGCGCGATCATCACGCGAATTTATGAAACATTCGGGCTAGCAACTGGGTTAGTCACTGTTATGGTGTTTATCTGGGAGGGATGTGTCATGCAGCCAAGCAAACAAAAGGAGGTGAAGGATCTTTATCCCATGAAGGATATTGCTCCCACCGTCGCAGGTATTCTGGTAGTCCTTGTTGTCGCGGTGACATTCGCAAGGTTTGTCACGTCATACGCGAGCTTGTAGATTAGGAACGGCCCTGGTTTTTCTATAAGCCGGGGCCGTTCGTTTTATTGTCCTCGCCTTAATTAATTAATCCCCGCAGCCAATACCATAGCCGCCCGCCCAGTTCATGCAGTGCGTAGCTGGATGTTTGCAGCGCGTGCGCGGAAGGCAGCCAGGCGAATCCGCCCCGTTCGATCGGCCAGGGGGTGGTGAAGCCAGTAGGGGCGGGAATGATGTTAATCCCTGCCTGCTGGAATGCCTGCACGGCACGTGGCATGTGCCAGGCGTGGGTGACGAGGTAGACGCGCTGGATGTGTGCCTGCGCAAGGATGGGGCGGCTGAAGTCGGCGTTTTCGGCGGTGGTGATGCTGCGCTCTTCTGTCCAACGTACCGGAACGCGGAAGTCGTTGACCATCACATCTTTCATGATATGTGCTTCGGAGTATGCCTCGCCATGCAGGGCGCCGCCGCTAACCAGCACGGGCAGGCCGGTGTGGCGGTGCAGATACGCACCGTAGCGCAGGCGCTCCAGGGCGAGTTTGGACGCCGTATCGCCGCCATATTCCGGCGCGTCATAGTTGCGTCCTGCGCCGAGCACAACGATGGCCTGCGCTTCTGGATGGCGCAGATCTTTGGCGGTGAGGGCAGGATAGGTTTGCAGCGAGCGCATCAGCGAGAGTGAAGTGAAGGGTATGCTGAAAATATATAAGGTCACCATCGACAACGCCAACAGGGCGATGGCGGCGCGTTTGTGCTTGCGCAGCAGGATAAGCCCTATCACACCCAGTACCAGATTTATGGCAGGCGGAAGCACCAGTGATTCGACGGCGCGCGTCAGCAGAATACTCATACTTTACTCTTGTACTTTTGAGATGCGGGCTATTGCCGTGATGCGCTGGCGCCGCAGTTTTTCGGCCAATGCCTCGCCCACAAGTCCCTCCGCCACCAGTGCCTTGGCATCTATGGTTTGCGCGGCCTGCAGGGCGGCGCGAAAGATGTCGGCCTGCGGATAAGGTTTGTCCTCATAGCCGGGGCGGCCCCGGAAGTCCGCCTCGCAGGCCAGCAAAAAACTCTCGAAGCGCTGCGGGCGGCGCAAGGCGTCGAGTGCTTGCAGGGTGTCCAGCAAGGTGGATGGGCGCAGTTCGGCAGCGCGGTGGCAGTGGGTATGGTATTTTGCTGTGAGTACGGCGAGATCACGGTAGTCACCAGGCACGCGCCAGTGCTTGCACATCGCCTTCACCAGATCCACGCCACGCGCCTCGTGGCCGATGTGGCGCGGCCATTCCTCCGCTGGCGTGGTGCCCTTGCCAAGGTCGTGCAGCAGCGCTGCAAAGCGCACCTGCGTATCGGGAGACAGGCGCGCGGCCTGATCCAGCACCAGCATCACATGCACGCCGGTGTCGATCTCGGGGTGGTGTTCGGGCGGCTGGGGTACGCCGAACAGGCGGTCGATATCGGGGAACAGCCGTGCCAATGCCCCGCAATCGCGCAGCGTCTCGAAAAAGCGCGAGGGTAGCGCCTCGCCCAGCGCGCGCACCAGCTCCGCCCACACCCGTTCCGGCACCAGCGCATCGACCTCGCCTGACTCGACCATCTGGCGCATCAAGACATTGGTCTCATCGGCAACACGGAAGCCCAGAGGGGCAAACCGCGCGGCAAAGCGCGCCACGCGCAGGATGCGCACCGGGTCTTCGACGAAGGCGGCCGAGACGTGGCGCAACTGCCGCTGGCGCAGGTCTTCGGCGCCACCGTAGGGGTCGATCAGCGTGCCGTCCGGGGTTTCGGCCATGGCGTTAATGGTCAGGTCGCGGCGCACCAGGTCATCTTCCAGGGTGACGTCGGGCGCGGCATGCACGCTAAAGCCTTTATAGCCAGGGCCAGTCTTGCGTTCGGTGCGGGCGAGGGCGTATTCCTCGTGGGTGTCCGGGTGCAGAAATACCGGAAAATCCTGCCCCACCTGCTTGAAGCCCCGATCCAGCATCTGTTGCGGAGTGGCGCCCACAACAACCCAGTCCCGGTCCTGCACGGGCAGACCGAGCAGTTTGTCGCGCACGGAGCCACCGACTTGATAAATTTTCACTTAATTCCTCGGTCGTTAGTCATGGCGGGCATCGCCTGCCGCACGCCGGTAGCAAATGCAGGGCGCGCTGTGCGCATCATTGGGTTGACTTATGTAGAGGTGTGTGGGATGCACTCTAATGGACAAAATAGCAAAAAGCACGACCCCGTACCGCTTACGTGTACCCTTTGTTGTCTCGTCAGGGTTCGATGTACCTGCCATTGACGAAACTGCAAGAGATTTCGCCCTCCGGATAGAGTTGCTCGATCTTCAACCAGTGCTCGCCAATCATCGTTTGGATTTTGGCAATGGGCGGTTTCACCTCGACCACCAAGCCGCAATGGCTTGTCATGCCAACTTGAATTTTCTTGCGGAACATCGCAAGCTCTATAGCTTTACGCGACATCTCTTTTGTGAGGGCATCCAGGTTTTGTGCGAGGGTATCCAGGTTTTGCTTAGCCTTTACATACCCCTGATCGGCAGCCTTGCGGTACCATGTCAGTGCTTCGGGCTTATTCTGTTTCACGCCGTAACCGCGCTCGTACATCCACCCAAGACTGTTCTGCGCTTCGGCACGACCCTGATCAGCCGCTTTGCGATACCACTGTACGGCCTGCGAATAGTCCTGCGGCACCCCCCGGCCATCGACGTACATCAACCCAAGATTGCTCTGCGCTTCGGCATGACTCTGATCAGCCGCTTTGCGATACCACTGTGCGGCCTGCCAATGGCCCTGCGGCACCCCACGGCCATCGGCGTACAGCAATCCAATATTGAACTGCGCCCTAGCGTGGCCTTGATCGGCAGCCTTGCGAAGCCACTGCACAGCCTGCGTATAGTCCTGCGGCACCCCTCGGCCATCGACGTACATCAATCCAAGATTGCTCTGCGCTTCGGCATGACTCTGATCAGCCGCTTTGCGATACCACTGTGCGGCCTGCGTATAGTCCTGCGGCACCCCTCGGCCATCGGCGTACAGCAATCCAATATTGAACTGCGCCCTAGCGTGGCCTTGATCGGCAGCCTTGCGAAGCCACTGCACAGCCTGCGTATAGTCCTGCGACACTCCACGGCCATCGGCGTACATCAACCCAAGATTGCTCTGCGCCTCAGCATGGCCTTGATCAGCAGCCTTGCGAAGCCACTGCACAGCCTGCGTATAGTCCTGCGGCACTCCACGGCCATCGGCGTACATCAACCCAAAATTGAACTGTGCCTTGGCGTGGCCTTGGTCAGCGGCCTTGTGAAACCACTCTGCAGCCTGTGTATAATCTTGGTATATGCCTCCGCTGCCCTCGCGGTACATAAACATCAGTCCGATATTGAACTGCGCCTCGACATGGCCCTGATTGGCGGCCCTGCGATACCACTGGTCGGCTTGAAAATAGTCAGGAGGTACCCCTTGGAGATCGTGGTACATTCGCCCAAGCTTGAACTGCGCTTCGGCATCCCCACTATCCGCAAGGTGCCGATATTCCTTTAGTGCAGCAGTGTAATCGGCTTTCTGGTAAGCCATATCCGCTTCCTTCATGTCCCCATGCACAGCAAACGGCAATAGGGCTGTCAATACAAGCGTGATAACAATCCTTTTCATTATTTGCTCTCCCAGTGCGATAATTTCAAACTCGGCATTTCATTCCCACGCACCCTAGCCACAACATATTCGTCGCATCGTGTTTGCTGGGGGTTAGTCTCGCAGCCACTGCACACCCTAATCGCATTTTATGCTCCTCCTCACAGAAGGAAAGTGCCTATTTATCTGGGGTTCTTGAGGCTCTTGCAAAACACGCCATTGATGCGTGATTTTCGGTGGGTAAAACCGAAAAAAGAAGAGGCGGGCGCCGCCATAGCTGGCAGCGCGTAGCCTGCCCTTGGGGTATGATGTGAATTATCAAGACCTGCATCGGACGCCCAGGAGGCATTGCCACCTCATTCCCATCTTACGGTGGAATGCTACGCAACGCGCGCAATTGATGCAACGGTGGCAAATGGTGCAGGAGGAATTTCTCCCCGCTTTTCAGTCACAGGGTGGCCCGATGATGCCAAAGTGTGGCGCCTGCCGTACGGTTAATCATGCTGTGTGCCGGTAGTAAATGCAGGTTGCGCTGCGCGTACCATTGGGTTGATTTCTGTAGTGGTGCGTGATCCCCATTCTGACGGACTCTTCCATCTTCTTATACGGCATCGTAATGTGCCAATCGGGTGAAGTAGTCACGCGCTGAGCGAGGAGGAAAGAATCAATCATAGATGCATAGCGTAACAGTGATCGGTTTGGATATTAGCCAAGGATGTTTTCCGCATGGATGCACGCATTGACAGACTCCATGTGACTCACCGTCTCCAAAGTATTGATATCCTGACCAGTGGTCATTATACTCAGGTTCAATAACATGACCATGAGTCGGTATATATGCCGCGCCGCCCCGCTACTGAAGAAGCCCGTGAAGAACGCCGCACAGCGCTGCTGGATGCGGCGATGCGCCTGTGGGTGGAGCATCCTGAGCGCGTCTCTAATGTAAGTGATGTTGCCAGGGCCGCCGGTATCGCCAAGGGTACGGTATATCTTTATTTCAAATCCAAGGAAGACTTGTTGCTGGCAGCGCATGAGCGCCATGTAGAGGCTTTTTTTGATGCATTACTGGAGCGTGCCCAGCAGCCTGAGCGAATGACCCTCGACGATATGATCGCTTTGACCAGGCATCATATTGTCGAAGTCCCCGCCTTTTTGCCGTTGGCAATGTTGATAAGCAGTTTGCTGGACAAAAGCGTGACGCCGGAGGTGGTAAGGGCGTTCGAGCAGCGCAAATCGGGGCGTCTTAACGCAGCCGGTGCATTGCTGTGCCGTCACTTTGATTTTGAAAATGTGACGGCGGGTGTGCGTTTGCTAATGCAATCGTATGGTTTGATGCTCGGACTCTGGCAATTGCTGGGCAGCGCATGTTGTAGCCAGATATATGCCAACGGTGAAGCCCTGTCACCGGATTACCTGACTGAACTCGATAATGCGCTACGTGCCTTGTGGCGCGGCACGCTCAATTCTAAGGATGATAGCCATGCGTAAGCTGTTAGCACTTTCGCTGATGTGCCTGACGGCGGCGGCCTGCCGTGAGGAGGCGGCCGCGCCACCCGAACCCATCCGTCCGGTGAAGGTGATGACCATCACAACAGCGTCCCAATCCAGCCGCCTGGCGATGGCGGGGGATGTGCGTGCCCGTCACGAGGCGCCGCTGGCTTTCAGGGTTGGCGGCAAGGTGATCGAGCGCAATGTGGAGTTGGGCGCCAATGTGAGACAGGGCCAGGTGCTTGGGCGTATAGAGGCCATTGACTATAAGCTCGGGGCCGATGCTCAAGCGGCTGACGTGGCACGCTTCAGGGCCGAGCTGGCATTGGCCGAAACCGACCTGAACCGCTTTAATGGCTTGCGCACCCGGGGTTTTGTGACTGAGGCGGAACTGGCGCGGCAGAAGACGGCGGTGGAGAGTGCCCGAGCCAGGCTGAAGGCGGCGGAGGCGATGCAGTCCGAGAGCAACAGGCAGGTGGGTTACACCACGCTCATTGCCGACTCGGCGGGTGTAGTCACGGCGCTGGATTTCAATGTGGGACAGGTGGTTGCTGCGGGACAGCCGGTGTTGAGGCTTGCTCGCCCAGGTGAGCGTGAGGTAGAGATTCATATACCGGAAGGAGAGCTTGCGCGTATCAAGTCGGCCAAGGCCTTTGAAGTCACGCTCAACGCCCGCCCGAACCAATCCTACCCCGGTACGTTACGTGAACTTGCGGCCGCGGCCGATCCTGCGACACGCACCTATGCGGCGCGCATTACGGTAAATGCAGCACAAGATGCACTCAGCCTGAACATGAGCGCGACTGTTCAAATAGTCCAGAACAGTGCGCAGACGATACGCCTGCCGCTGCCGGCCGTTTTTACCCGCGACGGAGTGCCTCGGGTATGGAGGTTCGACGCTGCCACGTCCACCGTGCGTGCCGCCGTTGTCACCACCGGGGCGGTCAACGGTAATGACTGGCAAATCGACAGCGGCTTGAGTCCGGGCGAGGTTGTGGTGGTGGCGGGCGCCAATCTGTTGCATGAAGGCCAGAAAGTGCGGCCGCTGCCATGAAAGACCGCTTTAATCTTACCGCGCTGGCCCTAAGGCAGCGCCAGTTGGCGTGGTTTTTTATCGCCATGATCGCCATCGCCGGGGCCATTGCGTATCAGCAGCTTGGTCAGCGCGAAGATCCGGATTTTACCTTCCGCGCCATGGTGATTCGTACCCAATGGGCAGGTGCCACGCCACGGCAGGTCGATCAGGAGATTACCGACCGTATCGAGAAAAAACTTCAGGAAGTTCCCTATTACAAGGTGATGACCAGCTATTCGCGCGCCGGGGAGTCGCTGATCATTCTGGAGTTGCTGGATGCCGCGCCGCCCGCCCAAGTGCCGCAGTTGTGGTATCAGGCACGCAAGAAGATTGGAGACATTCAGCATACGCTGCCCCCCGGTGTGATCGGGCCTTCCTTCAACGATGAATTCGGTGATGTATTTGGCTCTATTTATGCGTTCACGGGCGATGGGTTTACGCTTGCGGAGCTGCGCCATTATACGGAGCTTGCCCGCCAGCGGCTGCTGAAACTCCCGGATATTGCCAAGATTGATCTGGTGGGCGTGCAGCCGGAGCAGGTCACCATCACCGTTTCAAACTACCGCTTGGCGGCGCTGGGCATTTCACCCAAGGCCATGGCGCAAGCCATACAAAACCAAAACATTGTGCAGGATTCCGGACGCCTGAACGCGGGCGATTATTCCGTGCCGATGCGGGTGAAAGGTAATTTTGAAAAGATCGATGATCTTACCAATCTGCCTTTGCGTGTCAACGGCAGAACAATACGTCTGGGCGATATGGCCGAGGTCTCTCGCGGCTATCTCGATCCACCGGCTATGACCATGCGTTTTGGCGGAAAACCCGCCATCGGCTTGGCAATCGCCATGAAACAACGTGGCGATGTATTGCGTTTGGGCGAGGACCTGAAACGTGAAATGGCGGCATTGCGCGCCGAGTTGCCGGTGGGTGTCGAATTTGCCCGCGTATCCGATCAGCCTGCCATTGTGAAAGCCGCCATAGGCGAATTCATGGAGACGTTTCTGGAGGCGGTTTTCATCGTTCTGGTCATGAGTTTCCTGGCCCTCGGTCTGCGCGCCGGACTCGTGGTGGCGGTCACCATTCCGCTGGTGTTGGCCGCCACCTTTATGTTGATGCGTCAATTCGGTATAGATCTGCACCGCATTTCCACAGGCGCGCTGATCATCGCTCTCGGCCTGTTGGTGGACGATGCGATGATTGTGATCGAGATGATGGTACGTAAACTCGAAGAAGGTTTTGATCGTCTTCGCGCCGCCACCTTTGCGTATACCGCCACGGCGTTTCCCATGCTGACCGGCACGCTGATCACCGTCGCCGGTTTTCTGCCTATCGCAACCGCGAAATCGGGCACGGGCGAATACACCTTCGCCATGTTTGCGGTGATCTCCATGGCATTGCTCGTGTCTTGGCTCGCCGCTGTATTTGTTACGCCACTCGTAGGTTTTCATATTCTCAAAGCCCATCCCGGAACGGGGCACGATGTATTCGACACGCCGTTCTACAAACGTTTGCGGCGCGTAATCGAGTGGTGTCTTGGCCACCGCAAGAGTGTCATTGTCGCAACGCTAGCTGCGTTTGTGTTGGGTGTGGTGGGCATGGGTTTGACTGAAAAGCAGTTCTTTCCCTCGTCAAACCGCACCGAAATCATGGTCGAGTTGTGGCTGCCGGAGGGTTCCAGTATCCATGCCACTGAAAAGGTGGCTGACACATTGGGAAGCATGCTCGCCAAAAACAAGGACATTACTACCTATGTCAGCTATGTCGGCAACAGTTCGCCGCGCTTTTTTTTATCGTTAAACCAGCAGTTGTTCCGGCCCAATTATGCGCAGGTTGTGGTGCTTACCAAAGACATGCCGTCACGTGAGCGCGTGATGGAATACCTGCATGGCGTAATGGCAGAGCGATTCAATAACGTAAGAGTCCGTGTGTTGCGTGTGCCGCTCGGTCCGCCCGTGGATTACCCTATCGAGTTTCGCCTGCTGGGCGATGATGTGCCTACGCTCAAAGGTCTGGCCGAACAAGTAAGGAAGGTAATGCAGCAGGATGATCGCCTGCGTAATGTCCATGCCAGTTGGGGCGACATGGCGCCGGCGTTGCGTGTTGACGTAGACCAGGATCGCGCGCGGGTAGCCGGGGTTTCCTCTGCCGACATTGCGCGTACCCTCAACGGTGTCATTGAGGGTATGCCGGTGGGACAGTTCCGTGAGGGTGATCAGCTCATTGATATCGTTCTGCGCGCGCCGCGTAACGAAGCCATGGTACTCGACCAGATGGCCTCGGTGAATGTTGTAACGGACTCCGGGCATAGCGTGCCCCTCAACCAGGTGGCGCAGGTGACGATGGCCATGGAAGAGCCCATCTATTGGCGGCGCTCGCGCGATTTGATGATGAGCGTGCGTGCCGACAACATTGACGGCGTGCAGGCACCGGATGTCTCTGCGCAGCTTGATGCAAAATTTGCCGCAATTCGAAAAAATCTGCCGCCGGGCTATCGCTTCGAAGTAGGCGGTTCACTCGGCGAGAGCGCGAGCGCCCAGGCCTCCATTAATGCGGGTGTGCCATTGATGCTGGCGGTGATCCTCAGCCTGCTGATGATTCAGCTTAAATCCATCTCGCGCACTATTATGGTACTGATCACCGCGCCACTCGGTATCATCGGCGTGGCTTTGGCCCTGCTGGTGTTTCACCAGCCCTTCGGCTTTGTCGCCATGCTCGGCACCATTGCCCTGGGCGGTATGATCATGCGCAACACCGTGATCCTGGTAGACCAGATTCGTCAGGATCTCGCGGCAGGCTTGCCCCCTTGGGACGCCATCCGCGAATCCACACTGCGCCGCTTTCGCCCCATCGTCCTCACCGCAGCCGCCGCGATACTGGCCATGATTCCGCTCACCAGCAGCGTGTTATGGGGGCCTATGGCCTATGCCATCATGGGTGGCCTGCTGGTCGCGACGGCACTCACCATTCTTTTCGTGCCAGTGCTTTATGCGGCGTGGTTCAGGGTGAAAAAGGCGGTGGTATAGCGCTTTAGCTAGTCGTTATTATTGGTCTATGGATCTGTGCTACATACCCTGATAGTTTGGCCCGCCGCCACCTTCCGGCACCGTCCAGATAATATTCTGCGTTGGGTCCTTGATGTCGCAGGCCTTGCAGTGTACGCAGTTCTGGGCGTTAATCTGCAAGCGGGGTTGACTGTTCTCCGTTACGATCTCATACACGCCGGCTGGGCAATAGCGTTGCTCCGGCGCATCGAAGCGCGCGAGGTTGACCGCAATCGGCACGCTGGCATCCTTGAGGCGCAGGTGGCAGGGCTGATTCTCTTCGTGGTTGGTGTTCGACAGGTAAACAGAAGAGAGCTTGTCGAAAGTGAGCACACCGTCCGGTTTAGGGTAGTGTATGGGGTTCGTCTCGCTGGCCGGTTTCAGGCTGGTATGATCTGGCTGGCCATGTTTCAGCGTCCACGGCACGTTTACGCCGAGGCAGTGCAGCCACATATCGAGTCCGCCATACAGCGTGCCGAGCACGTTGCCGAACTTCGTCAAGGCCGGTTTAACATTGCGCACCTTGTAGAGATCTTTCTGAACCCACGAGGTGCTAAGCGCCTCCGGGTAGGCGATTAACTCATCGTTGGCACGGCCTTCCATGATCGCGTCGACCACGGCCTGCGCCGCCAGCATGCCGGACTTCATGGCATTGTGGCTGCCCTTGATGCGTGGCACATTGACGAAGCCCGCCGAGCATCCGATCAAGGCGCCGCCCGGAAAGCACAGTTTGGGGATGGATTGCAGACCGCCTTCGTTCACCGCGCGAGCGCCGTAGGCGAGTCGTTGCCCGCCCTGGAAAAAGCCGCAGATCGCGGGGTGGGTCTTGAATCGCTGGAATTCGTCGTAAGGGGAAAGGTGCGGGTTCTCGTAATTGAGATGCACAACGAAGCCGACAGAGACCATATTGTCCGCCAAGTGGTAGAGAAAAGAGCCTCCGCCTGTATGACTGCCGAGCGGCCAGCCTTGTGAATGTAATACCAATCCAGACTGGTGCCGGGAGGGATCGATCCGCCACAACTCCTTAAAGCCTATCCCGTATTTCTGCGGCTCCACGTCGTCGCGCAGCTTGAAGCGCTGTTCGATTTCCTGTGCGAGCGATCCGCGCACGCCCTCGGCAATCAGGGTGTATTTCGCGTGCAGCTCCATGCCTTGAGTGTAGTTGGCAGTGTGGCTACCGTCCTTGGCGATTCCCATGTCGCCAGTCGCAACACCTGTGACGGCCCCGTTGGCGTCGTACAAGATCTCGGCTGCGGCGAAGCCGCAGTAGATCTCCACGCCAAGCTCCTCCGCCTGCCGTGCGAGCCATCGGCAGAGGTCGCCAAGACTGGCGACGTAGCAGCCATGATTGCGCATCAATGGCGGCAGCAACCCGTTCGGGACTCGCCAGCTGCTGCTTTCTGTGAGAACGAGAAAATGCTCTTCGGTGACAGGGGCATGGAGTGGCGCCCCTTTGGCCTGCCAGTCAGGAATGAACTCATTCAGTGCGACAGGATCGATTACGGCGCCGGACAATATATGCGCGCCCACTTCCGAGCCTTTTTCCAGTATGCAGACGCTAAGCTCCTGTCCGCTCTTGACTGCCAATTGTTTAAGGAGAATCGCCGCAGCAAGCCCGGCCGGACCGGCGCCAACGATCACCACGTCATAGCTCATAGCTTCACGTTTCATACTACACTCCATTATCTTATAAAAAGCAGTTAGCCACAGAGTTCACAGAGGAAAAACGATTTCCCGTGATGCCCGTGAAGCGCCATAAATATCGCCCTTGTTCGCTCTGTGTTCTCTGTGGCTTGCATCTGTGTATGACGCTCATGCCGGTCGTGGCAGGACGATCTCGTCGCTGTAACGGACGTTGACCGAGACCTTTTGACAGAGCGCCAGGAATTCCTGCATACCATGGGTGCGGAACTTCTGTTTATGCAGCAGGAAATGGAAATGGCGTCCGAAATCCAGACCCGGCACCGTCAGCGGCACTAGACTGCCACGCCGGAACGCATCCTTGAGTGCGAGCCGGGAGATGCAGCTAATCCCCAATCCCGACTCCACAGCGCGTTTGATTGCTTCAGTGTGCTCCAGTTCGAGAAGAATATTAAGCTGGGAGAGCACGCTGCGCATCGCATGATCGAAGGTCTGGCGCGTACCGGAACCCGTCTCGCGCACGATCCATTTGGCGGATACGAGGTCGGACAAGGAGATCTCGGACTGTTGAGCGAGGGGATGTTCCGGGGCCGCAAAGATCATCAGCTCGTCTGCGACCCACGGTATCACTTCAAGGTCGTGGTGCTGGCAATCGCTCTCGATCAACCCCAGGTCAAGATCGAAATGGGCTACGCGCTGGATGATGGTGGCGCTATTGGCTACATCCAGATGGACATGGCAGCTCGGATGCTGCTGCATGAAATTCCCGATCAGCAAGGTGGCGAGATAATTTCCTATCGTCAGCGAGGCGCCGATCCGCAGCGGCCCGAACCCGGCATCGCCTGCCAACAGGCTTTCGATATCCCTGGTCCGATCCAGCAGTTCGATTGCCTTCGGTAACAACAGGTGGCCGAGTTCGTTGAGTTGCAGCCGTTTGCTGGCACGGTCGAAGAGGTGAGTATTAAACTGTTTTTCCAGTTCGATCAGCGCCATACTGGTCGCGGACTGGCTGAGCGACAACGCCTCCGCCGCACGCGAGACATTGTCGTAACGGCTAATGGCGACAAAAACTTCAAGTTGTCGTAGTGAGAATCTCATATCAATAAAATTGATTAATAATATAAATATAATGAACTTAACAAATATAATACGCTCTATTAGAATTGCCGTAAATAGCAGGAATACGTTATCGCGGCGGCATTTGGCCACTGGAGTTTTTGATGAAGCTACTCGTTGCAATAAAGCGTGTTGTTGACTACAACATTAAAGTTAGGCCCAAGGCAGATGGTTCGGATGTCGATATCGCCACTGTCAAAATGAGCATAAATCCCTTCGACGAAGTCGCCGTGGAAGAGGCGTTGCGCCTCAAGGAAGCGGGCATTGCCACTGAGGTCGTTGCCGTGGCTGTGGGCACTGCCCAGAGCCAGGATGTCTTGCGCCACGCGCTAGCCATGGGCGTGGATCGGGCGATCCTGGTCGAAACGGACGCGGTGACTGAGCCGCTGGCAACCGCCAAACTACTCAAGGCCGTCGTGCAGCGTGAGCAGCCGCAGCTCACCCTCATCGGCAAACAGGCCATCGATGACGACGCCGCCGAAACCGGACAAATGCTGGCAGCATTACTCAACGTCGGGCAGGGCACGTTCGCCTCGAAGCTCGAATTGACGGCCGACCGCGTGGTGGTTACGCGGGAAATCAGCGGCGGACAGGAAAAGGTGTCGCTGCCGTTGCCGGCCGTGATCACGACCGACTTGCGGCTCAATGAACCCCGCTACGTTAAGCTGCCTAACCTCATGCAGGCCAAGAAAAAACCGATTGAAACCCTGAAGTCGTCCGACCTGGGTATGGATCAGGCGCCTCGCCTGAAGCTGCTGCGGGTGGCGGAGCCGCCTGCACGAGCGCCGGGAGTCAAAGTGTCCGGCGTATCGGAACTGCTGCAAAAACTGCGTAATGAAGCCAAGGTGTTGCCATGACCATCCTCATTGTTGCCGAGCACGACCATCACGAACTCAAGCCCGCCACCCGCTCGGCCGTCACCGCAGCGATGGCCTTGGGCGGCGACATTCATCTTCTGGTAACCGGCCATGGCCTGGAGAAGGTGGCCCAGGCCGCCGCCAAGGTGCTGGGCGTCACACGGGTTCGGGTAGCCGATGATCTGGCCTACGCCCATGGCCTGCCGGAAAACCTCGCCCCCCTGCTGGTACGCATCGCGCCGGATTACACCACCGTGATGGCGGCCGCCGACAGTTTTGGCAAAAACCTGCTGCCACGCGTAGCCGCCTTGCTGGACGTGGCGATGGTGTCGGAAATCACTCAGGTTGTGGATCAAAACACCTTTGTGCGGCCGATATACGCCGGCAATCTCAACGCCACGGTGCAAACCACTGATGCGATCAAGGTACTCACCGTGCGTGCGACCTCGTTTCCGGCCGCCCCCGACGGTGGTGCCGCGGCAATCGATACCCTGCCGGCGACAGGTGATGCTGGTCTTTCGACATGGCTTAGCACCGAAATTCAACCGACCGATCGCGTGGAACTCTCTACTGCCCGCGTCGTCGTCAGCGGTGGCCGGGCGTTGGGCAGCGCCGAGCAGTTTCAGCAGGTACTTGCGCCGCTTGCGGCCAAACTTAATGCGGCACTTGGGGCAACTCGCGCCGCGGTCGATGCCGGTTATGCCCCAAACGAATGGCAGGTCGGACAAACCGGCATGGTCGTCGCCCCGGATCTTTACATCGCTGTTGGCGTCTCCGGCGCCGTGCAGCATCTCGCGGGCATGAAGGACAGCCGGGTGATCGTGGCAATCAACCACGACCCGGACGCCCCGATTTTCCAATGGGCGGACTATGGGCTGGTCGCTGACCTGTTTGAAACGGTAAAGGAATTGGAACACAACCTCTAAAATAGTCGAGATTGAAACATGGCCACTTATTCAACTGAGCGCGTATTGAGCGTACATCATTGGAACAGCACGCTGTTCAGTTTTACTACAACGCGCGATCCAGGGCTACGATTTGAGAATGGCCAATTCGTCATGATTGGCCTGGAGGTCAATGGGCGGCCTTTGATGCGCGCCTACAGCATCGTCAGCGCAAATTACGAAGAGCATCTCGAATTCTTCAGCATCAAGGTGCCGGATGGTCCGCTCACCTCACGCCTGCAACACTTGCAGGTGGGGGATCCGCTGTTTGTCAGCCGCAAACCCACCGGCACGCTGGTGCTCGATGATCTGCTGCCCGGAAAAACGCTGTATCTGCTGAGTACCGGAACAGGCCTGGCCGCGTTCATGAGCATCATCAAAGACCCTGAAGCCTACGAGAGGTATGAAAAGGTCGTGCTGGTGCATGGCGTGCGCCACGTCAACGAACTGGCCTACTCTGACTTCATCAAAGACCATCTGCCGCAAAACGAATACTTTGGCGAGAGCGTGCGCGAGAAACTTATTTACTATCCCACCGTGACGCGGGAAGCCTTCGAAAATCAGGGGCGCCTCACTGATCTGATTGAAAACGGCAAGTTATTTGAAGATATCGGTTTGCCCCCGCTGAGTCCGGAACATGACCGAGTGATGCTTTGTGGCAGCCCCGGCATGCTTGCTGAAACCTGTACGTTGCTGGATAAGCGCGGATTTGTCGTCTCGCCGCGCATCGGCGACCCAGGCCATTATGTTATCGAGCGTGCTTTTGTTGAGAAATAAAAAACTGCGGATATAAGCCACAGAGTTCACAGAGAACACTGTTTTTTCTCTGTGAACTCTGTGGCTAACTACGTCCGTTGGTCAAGACCTAAGCAAAATCCACCAGCACTTCCAAAAACTCCTCGCCGTAGTGTTCGAGTTTCTGTTTGCCTATGCCAGGGATGGCGGCGAGTTGTGCCAGCCGTTGCGGGCGCCGCTCCACCATCTCCTTTAAGGTGCTGTCGTGGAAGATGACATAGGGCGGAACGCCCTGCTCGCGGGCGAGTTCCGTGCGTTTTGCCTTGAGCGCCTGCCACAAGGCCTCGGATTCGGGTGAGTCAAAGCGGTATGCCGCTTTGGATGAAAGGGCGGGTTGCGATGCTTTGGCTTTCTTGCCGTGTGAATCCGGGTCTTTGCGCAAGGCGATTTTTTGTTCGCCGCGCAACAGGGGGCGACTTTCATCGGTCAGCCGCAGGCCGCCATGTCCTTCCATGTCCACCGCCAGCATCCCCGCTGCCACCAGTTGCCGGAAGATGCCGCTCCATTGCGTTTGGCTGAATTCCTTGCCGATACCGAAGGTGCTTAGTTTACTGTGGCCAAAACGCTGCACCTGGTCGGTGGATTTGCCGAGCAACACATCGGTCAGATGTCCCACGCCGAAGCGCTGCCCAGTGCGGTAAACGCAGGATAATCCCATCTGCGCGGCGACGGTGCCGTCCCAGGTCTGCACGGGTTCCAGGCAGTTGTCGCAGTTGCCGCAGGGGTGCGCGTGTTGTTCGCCAAAATAGTTGAGCAGCACCTGGCGGCGGCACAGCGTGGTTTCGCACAGGCCGAGCAGGGCGTCGAGCTTTTGCCGCTCCAGCCGCTTGCGTTGCTCATTGGCCTCGCCGCTGTCCACCATCTGACGCAGGGTAATGACATCGCCCAGCCCGTAGGCCATCCAGGCATTGCTGGGCAGGCCGTCGCGTCCGGCGCGTCCGGTTTCCTGATAGTAGCCTTCCATGCTTTTCGGTAGATCCAGATGCGCGACAAACCGCACGTTGGGTTTGTCGATGCCCATGCCGAAAGCCACGGTGGCAACCATGATGACGCCCTCTTCGCGCAGAAAGCGCTGCTGGTTTTTCTGACGCGTGTCATTGTCCAGCCCGGCGTGGTAGGGCAGGGCATCCCAGCCCCGTTCCGCCAGCCATTCAGCGGTTTCTTCAACCCGTTTGCGCGACAGGCAATAGATAATCCCGGCGTCACCGCGATGCTCTGCCTCCAGAAAGGCCTGCAATTGCTGGCGGGTGTTGGCCTTTTGCACGATGCGGTAGCGGATGTTGGGGCGGTCGAAGCTGGAGACGAATTGCTGCGCCTCGGACAGTCCCAGGCGCTCGACGATCTCATGGCGGGTAGGCGTGTCGGCGGTGGCGGTGAGGGCAATGCGCGGCACGTCAGGGAAGCGTTCGTGCAGCACGGAGAGTTGCAGATATTCGGCGCGAAAATCGTGCCCCCATTGCGAGACGCAGTGCGCCTCGTCGATGGCGAACAGCGCAAGCTCGGCACGTTCCAGCAATTGCAAAAAGCGCGGCGTCATGAGACGTTCCGGCGCGACATACAACAGGTCCAGATCGCCGCGCAGTAACTGCTGTTCGACCTGTGAGGCCGCCTGTCCGGTCAGGCTGGAGTTGAGGAACGCAGCCTTGACGCCAGCCTGCAACAAGGCATCCACCTGATTTTGCATCAACGCAATCAGCGGCGATACCACAATCCCCACGCCACGCCGCACCAGCGCCGGGATCTGGTAGCACAACGACTTGCCGCCGCCGGTCGGCATCAGCACCAGCGCATCGCCGCCGTTGATTATATGCTCGACAATCGCAGCCTGATTGCCGCGGAATTCGTTATAGCCAAAAACGGCGTGGAGTGTTTGCAGGGCGGGGGTCATGGTTGTCAATGATAACATCACGGGTGGATTCCATGCCGATTCATGACATAATTCACGTATCCAACCAAAGGTTTTATGAGAGATGCGATTCACTACCCTCAACGAATGGCTCGCCTGGCAAGAGACACTCCACCCTGCGGAAATCGAGCTGGGCCTGGAGCGGGTGCGGCCGGTGCTGGAGCGTATGGGTCTGGGATGCCCCGCGTTTACCGTGGTGACGGTCGGTGGCACCAACGGCAAGGGGTCGAGTGTGGCCATGCTGGAGTCCATCCTTGAAGCCGCCGGATACCGTACTGGCGTGTATACTTCGCCGCATCTGCTGCACTATAACGAGCGTGTCAGGATATGCGGTGTGGAAGTTCGGGATTCCGCGTTATGCGAGGCGTTTGAGCGCGTCGACCAGGCGCGTCATGGTACCTCGCTGACCTATTTCGAATTCGGCACGCTCGCGGCGCTGGAAATCTTCTCCCGCTCGATGCTGGATATCGCCATCCTTGAGGTGGGCATGGGCGGTCGTCTGGATGCCGTGAATTTGCTGGATGCCGATGTGGCGTTAGTGACATCCATCGGCATAGATCATGCCGAGTGGCTGGGGAATACCCGCGAGGCGATTGCGCGTGAGAAGGCCGGGATTTTTCGTCCCGGACGGCCCGCCGTCTGTGGCGACCTCGATCCCCCGGCAACGCTGCTGCAACATGCCGAAACGCTTGGGACGCCACTGTATCGCGCCGGGCGTGATTTCGGCTATACAGTGGAAGGTGCCGGATGGTCATGGTGGAGTGTTGCGCGCCGCCGCACGGCATTGCCTCACCCCGCCTTGCGCGGCGGTTTTCAATTGCAGAATGCGGCGGCGGTGCTGATGGTGCTGGAGCTGCTGGAGGCCCACCTGCCCGTCAGCCAGAATGACGTGCGCCATGGCTTGGAGACAGTACACTTGCCGGGGCGTTTTCAGGTGATGTCCGATGGCGGCGTCACACGCATATTCGACGTTGCGCACAATCCGCACGGCGCACAGGTGCTGGCGGAAACACTGCGCGCTCATCCATGCACGGGTCAAACTCATGTGGTGCTGGCGATGCTGGCGGATAAGGATATTGATGGCGTGATCAGCGCCATGCGTGATGTTGTTGATGTGTGGCATGTGGCGGGCCTTAATGTCAAGCGCGGTGCGTCGGGCGCATACCTTGCCGAACGTTTGCTGGCATCTGGCGTGCAATCCCCCGTACATGCTTACGCCGATGTCGCCACTGCGTATACTCAAGCCGTTGCTGGCGCGCAGCCGCAGGATCGGGTGGTGGTTTTCGGCTCCTTTTATACTGTGGCAGAGGCAATCAGGCAGGCGGAATCATCCTAAAAACGGCAGGTGGACGGGGTGGAGTGTGCGGTTTTCGGGGTGCAGGGCAAGGCGCGACGACGCGGAATGGTTGTTCCATTCCAAGGAGTTGCAACGCTGCCATGCGCACTGAAAATCGTGCAATCCGCCCCGTAGCGGGCTTCATCAAACAGGTGAACCCGCAGGGCGCGATAAAGTCTCACAAAACATATTGCTAGCCGTCAAGAGAAGCGGTCAACTGCCGTTTTTAGGATCATAACCCATGGAAAAAAATCAATTGAAACATCGTTTGATAGGCGCGCTGGTGCTGGTTTCGCTGGCTGCCATACTTATTCTGCTGTTCCTTCCTGATAATGAAAAAGAGCAGGGACCCGCGTCGCTTGCTGCTATTCCTCCCGTGCCTTCCGTGCCGGATCAGGGCACTGTTGCGCAAGCCTTTCCTGCGCCGGGAGATGCGGATGGCAGCGCGCCAGACGAAAGCGCCCCCGCTATGGATGTTACGTCAGACACTGTTGTGGACTCGGCAACCCCAACGCCATCCCCCGCCGAGCCAAAGCCATCCATAACCTCAATCCCCGCATCCGAGTCCTCGGAACCGGTTGAACCCAAGCCCGCGAAGCAAAAAGCCGTGGCGCCTAAAACGGCAGAGTCAAAGCCGGTGGCAAAAGCCCATCCCAGCGCGAGTCCTGCCACCGCACCCACTGCATGGGTAGTGCAGCTTGGCAGTTTTTCCAGCGAGAAAAACGCCCTGGCGCTGCGTGACCGGCTGCGCGCCAAAGGCTATGCCGCGTTTGTTGAACGTATTACAGAGGGGGAGGGGACGGCCATCCGGGTGCGTATCGGCCCTGAACTGTTAAGGTCCAACGCAGAGGCATTACAACAGAAGCTGGAGCAGGACATGAAGCTGAAGGGTATCGTGATGCGGCACCAATAGGAAACGCAGACTCATGGAAGTTATAGAGAAAAAACATTTTCCCAACTAACCCGGAGTGTCCCACGCCCCAAAACCGTTCGCCCTGAGCCTGTCGAAGGGCCACTCATGGTTCGACACGCTCACCACGAACGGCGGTATACGCTCACTATTTCGCCTAAGAACCTGTTCACGATCTCGCTGAAGGGTGCATTGCGGCGTTACCCTTAATATATTGGGGCGCACTCAAAATGCGGGGCCGGGAAGCGGCAAACTGCGTGTATGCTGCGCTTTTTCGTGCGATTTTGCCTTGCACTGGGAACCCTTCGCTTGTGCTAAACCCTTCGCTTCGCTCTTCCCTTGATCGAGATCGTGAGCAGGTTCTAAGGACAATCTTGGATTAAAGTAAGCCACAGAGAGCACGGAGGTGATACTGTTTTTCCTGATCACCGGGCGGGTGAGGGAAGAATCCACGGTAACCCATGGTTTTTCTCTGTGGCTAACTTGCTTTTTTAGGTTGAAAAACTATTGGCGTTACAGCGCCTCTATCTTCTTCCTCTGCTCTTCCAGTTTTTCCAGCGCCGAGCGCATTTCGCCCACTCGCTGCCGTTCCTTCTCTACCACATCCGCCGGGGCGCGTTCGACATAGCTGGGGTTGGCGAGTTTGATTTCGCCTCTTTCTACGTCTTTGTGGAGTTTATCCATTTCTTTGGTGAGGCGGGCGAGTTCGGCTTGTTTGTCGATCAGGCCTGCCATGGGGATGAGGAGCTTCACTTCACCAATCAATGCGGTGGCAGACTCAGGTGCTTCAGCGTCGGGTTCCAGCACAGTGATGGATTCGAGCCTGGCAAGGCTTATCAGGTACTGAAGGCTGGTTTCCACGCGTGATTCATCCTGTGCCGTGCAGTTTTGCAGCAGCACGGGCAGTGGTTTGCCGGGGGCGATGTTCATGCCGCTGCGGATTTGGCGCACGCCATTGATGAAGCTCATTACCCATTCCATTTCGGCGACGATCTCCGCGTCGATCTGTTCCGGCTGCGGTACGGGGTAGGGTTGCAACATGATGGTGTCACCTTGCTGGCCTGCCAGCGGCGCAACGCGCTGCCAGATCTCCTCGGTGATAAAGGGAATCAACGGATGGGCGAGGCGTAGCAGGGTTTCCAGTACGCGCACCAGAGTGCGGCGCGTGCCTCGCTGCGCTGCAGCCGAGCTGTTGCTGGCGGTGAGGACGGTCTTGGAAAGCTCCAGATACCAGTCGCAGTATTCGTTCCAGGTGAATTCGTAGATTGCCTGTGCGGCGAGATCGAAGCGGTAGCTTTCAATGGCATCTATCACCGCCTGCTCTGCGTTTTGCAGGCGCGATATGATCCAGCGGTCGGCGAGGCTTAATTCCACATCGCCACCGTTTTGCCCACAATCCTGCCCTTCGGTGTTCATCAGCACATAGCGTGCGGCGTTCCACAGCTTGTTGCAAAAGTTGCGGTAGCCCTCGGTGCGCCCCAGGTCGAACTTGATGTCGCGCCCGGTGGAGGCGAGGCTGGCGAGGGTGAAGCGCAGTGCGTCTGTGCCGTGGGCGGCGATGCCGCCGGGGAATTGCTTGCGTGTGGCCTTTTCGATCTTGGCCGCCATGCCGGGTTGCATTAGACCACTGGTGCGCTTGGCGACCAGCGCCTCCAGGTCAATACCGTCGATAAGGTCGATAGGGTCAAGCACGTTGCCCTTCGACTTGGACATCTTCTGGCCTTCGGCATCGCGCACCAGGCCGGTGACATAGACCTCGCGGAACGGCACCTCGCCGGTGAATTTGAGTCCCATCATGATCATGCGCGCCACCCAGAAGAAGATGATGTCGAAGCCGGTGACCAGCACATTGGTGGGGTAGAAGGTTTTGAGTTGCGGGGCTTGATCCGGCCAGCCCAGCGTGGAGAAGGGCCACAGCGCGGAGGAGAACCAGGTGTCGAGCACATCTTCGTCTTGCTTGAGAATTGTGTCCGCACTCAGATTGTGTTTGGTGCGTACTTCCTGCTCGTTGCGGCCAACGTAAATATTGCCGTTGTCGTCATACCATGCAGGTATGCGGTGTCCCCACCAGATCTGGCGCGAGATGCACCAATCCTCGATCTTGTGCATCCAGTCGAAATAGGTGCGGCTCCAGTTTTCCGGGATGAAGCGGATCTCGCCGTTTTCCACGGCCTTGATGGCGGGCTCAGCGAGGGGCGCGACTTTTACGTACCACTGATCGGTGAGCAAGGGCTCGATCACTGCGTGTGAACGGTCACCGCGGGGCACCATGAGCCTGTGCTTGTCGATCTTATCCAGCAGGCCGGCTCTTTCAAGATCGGCAACGATGCGTTTGCGTGCCTCGAAGCGGTCGAGGCCTTGGTATTGCTGCGGTGCGGCGTCATTGATGCGCGCATCAATGGTAAAGATGTTGATTTGCGGCAGGTTGTGGCGTTGCCCCACGGCGTAATCATTGAAATCATGCGCCGGAGTGATCTTCACGCAGCCAGTGCCGAACGCCGGGTCAACGTATTCATCAGCGATGATGGGGATGCGGCGCCCGGTGAGCGGCAGTTCAAGTTCCTTGCCGATCAGCAACCAATAGCGCTCGTCAGTGGGATGAACCGCCACCGCCGCATCGCCGAGCATGGTCTCGGGGCGGGTCGTGGCCACCACCAGGTGGCCGCTGCCATCGGCGAGCGGGTAGCGAATGTGCCACATGTGGCCGTCTTCCTCTTGGGAAACAACCTCAAGGTCGGAGACGGCGGTGTGCAGCACAGGGTCCCAGTTCACCAGGCGCTTGCCACGGTAGATCAGCCCTTCTTCATGGAGGCGCACGAATACCTCGGTGACGGCATGCGACAGGCCCTCGTCCATGGTGAAGCGTTCGCGCGACCAGTCGGGCGAGGCGCCCAGGCGCCGCAACTGGCGGGTGATGGTGCTGCCGGATTCTTCTTTCCATTGCCACACCTGGTCGATGAATGCCTCGCGCCCCAAGTCATGGCGGGTTTTGCCTTGGGCGGCGAGTTGGCGCTCCACTACCATCTGGGTGGCGATGCCGGCGTGGTCGGTACCCGCCTGCCATAATGTATTGTCGCCCTTCATGCGGTGATAGCGGATCAGCGCGTCCATCAGCGTGTCCTGGAAGGCGTGTCCCATGTGTAGCGTGCCTGTCACATTGGGCGGCGGGATCATGATGCAATAGGATGGACCTTCACCTGATGGGATGAAATGGCCGTGCTGTTCCCAGGTCTGGTACCAGCGCTGTTCTAGGGTGTTTGGGTTATAGCTTTTGTCCATGCCGTCTTTCTGTGGTTGTATTGAGTTTTGGGTTTTGAAATCTTGATTTTCGGGAGCGTGCGATTGCTGTTCTCTGATAACTGGCGTCTGATCCCTTTTATTGAGTGTCGCCTCGATAATTTCTGGCACACGCACGTTGAGGTGGGCGCGGAGGCTTTCTTTCAGCGCCGCAGTGACCTGCGGCAACGTGGCGCGGACGGCGTTGTCCAGCGATTCCTCGATCTGCCAGGCAAGTTCGCGCTGTAGGTCTATCGTCAGCTCATCAAGCAAAGCGGGCGAGAGAGCGGGCGCGGGGGATGGACCGGCAAGCGTCTGACCAGGGATGACCACATCTTCAAGCAGCGGAAGATCATCATCTACCCTGGAGGGCGCAAGAGGTGTGGCGTTTTCTGTCATGTCTCAATGCCTGGTGTTGGAACGTTATGCGATTGCAAAGCATAACCGCGATCACGATAAAAGCGGTAACGTTCTCGCGCCACCTGTTTTTGCGTATCGCTTTGATCGACGATCTCCACGACACGCTCGAAGCGGCTGACAAATGACGGTACGCTGCCTGCCAGATTGATTAACACATCCGTGCCGGCCAACGGGGCTGCTCCCGGCATCCCGCCTCCCGCAGCACTAGCTCTTCCCTGTGCGTCGGCTGCTCCTGCGCGTCCTGCGCCCGCAGCACTAGCAGAACCCTTCGCTTCCGCTCTTCCCTGTGCGTCGTCGGTGTCATGGCCGATCAATACCGGCGGCGGCTCGCCAGTTGCTTCCACTAGCGCATGGGGCAGAAAACTGCCCTGGCTGAACGTCCACAGTAAATCATCCATGTAGGCGGCCTGCTCCTGGGATTCGGTATGGATATAAACACGATGGCCCAGCCGGTAGGCCTTATCCGCCAGGCGGCAGGCGAGCAACGGCCTGCTGCTCGATGCGCTGTCGGGGAGGATATAGAAGTCGATACGGGTCATTTTTTAGGTTCAAATCAACGTAGGGTGCGTCTTACGCACCACATGAACGACATGTTATTCCATTTCTGCTTCAAAGGTGAATTTACTCCCGAGGGTCGGGGAGAGGGTGGAAAGAAATATGAAAAATATTGTAACTATTCAGCATCATTGGTCTCCCCCTTTGAAAAAGGGGGATCAAGGGGGATTTTATTCATCCGGCATCCATAACCCCCTGACATTATCGCTATTGCTGGGAAGAAATCCCCCCTGCTAACCCGGCCCCTCGCTTCGCTCTCCCCGTAAGCGGGGTGAGGGGATTGTCTATTCTCCTATTGAAATGGAATTCGAGTGAACTTCCCTTTTCCGGAAAGAGTTGATTGATGAATTCTGCACATATTTTTACAGATGAAACTCCATTCGGATATGACATGCAGCTCCTTCGTTTTTTTACCGCTATGCCCGCTTCTCCTCACACCTGTCCATCAAATACTGTGTCAGCAGCGGCACGGGCCGTCCGGTGGCGCCCTTCTTGTCGCCTGACAGCCAGGCGGTGCCGGCGATGTCGAGATGCGCCCAATGAAATTTCTTGGTGAAGCGCGCCAGGAAGCAGGCGGCGGTGATGGTGCCACCCTCGCGCCCGCCGACGTTGGACATGTCGGCAAAGTTGCTTTTGAGCTGATCCTGGTATTCATCCCACAATGGTAGCTCCCAGGCGCGGTCGCCGCTGGCCTTGCCCGCGTTGAGCAGGTCGTGTGTCAATGGGCTGTGATTGCTCAGCAGACCGCTGGCGTGTCTGCCAAGGGCAATGACGCAGGCGCCGGTGAGTGTGGCGATGTCGATGACGGCGTCCGGTTCATAGCGTTCGGCGTAGGTTAGCGCGTCGCACAGGATCAAGCGGCCTTCCGCGTCTGTGTTGAGGATCTCAATGGTCTGGCCGGACAGGCTGGTGACGATATCGCCTGGCTTGGTGGCCTGTCCATTGAGCAGGTTCTCCGTGGCGGGGATGATGCCGACCACGTTGATGGGCAGTTTCATTTCGGCCACGGCGGACAAGGTGCCCAGCACACTGGCTGCGCCGCACATGTCATATTTCATTTCGTCCATCTTGTCGGCGGGCTTGATTGAAATGCCGCCGGAATCGAAGGTGACTCCCTTGCCGACCAGTACCACGGGCTTGTCATGCTTTTTGCCGCCGCTGTATTCGAGGGTGATCAGCTTCGGGGGTTGATCGCTGCCGCGTGACACGGATAACAGCGAGCCCATTTTGAGTTTTTCCATGTCGGCGGTTTCAAGCACGTCGACCTTGATGTTCTTGTAACGCTTGCCCAGTTCCTTGGCCTGCTCGGCAAGGTACGTGGGTGTGCAGATATTGGCAGGCAGGTTGCCCAGGTCTTTGGTCAGCGACACGCCCGCAGCAATAGCGAGGCCGACCTCAAGCGCCCGTTCGCCCTCTGTGAGATCGCGGCGGCTCGGTACGCTCAGCACCAGTTTACGCAACGGGCGCCGCTCAGTGTCCTTTTTGCTTTTGAGTTGGTCGAAACGGTACAGGGCATTTTGCGCGGCCTCCACCGTTTGGCGCACCTTCCACGGTACATCGTGCTGCTTAATGTGCAATTCGGTCAGGTAGCAAACGGCCTCCATCGCGCCGATCTCATTCAGGGTGTTGACAGCAGTGGCGACGATTTTGCGATACTGGGTGTCGCCCAGATCGCGCTCGCGCCCGCAGCCGATCAGCAGGATGCGGTCGCACAGCGTATTCGGAACATCGTGCAGCAGCAGCGTCTGGCCGATTTTGCCCTCCAGGTCGCCGCGCCGGATCAATTTGGACAAATAACCGCCGGTGATGTCATCCAGTTTCTCCGCCACGGGTGAGAGCCGCCGTGGTTCGAACACCCCCATGACGATGCAGGCTGTGCGCTGTTTTTCGGGATCGCCGCTTTTTACTGTGAACTCCATGCCGAACTCCTAAAGACAAATGGCTATAAATCAGTGGATAATTGCATTTCTTTGATGTTTGATATTTATCCTGTAGCGGAGGCTATAAGGAAAATATTGTAAAACAGGCCTTATTTCAAGTTTACCTGAAATACTCCCTTTTTCCATATAGAAAACGCATTTTTCCTTTCGGGTGAGACCTGTTGATAATTGAACGTTATTTGTTGAAGGAAGTGTTGCAAACACTGCTGGCGGTGACGGGCGTGTTGTCCCTCATTTACGTCAGCAACCGTTTTGTGCGTTTTCTGACCGAGGCCGATGCGGGCGCCTTGCCCGCCAGCATGGTGGTCGAGCTGCTCTCACTGCAGTCGCTGAATGCCATGGTGCTGCTGCTGCCGCTGGCCCTCTATCTGTCCATCATGCTCGCCTTTGGACGTTTGTATAAGGACAGCGAAATGACCGCCCTGGTCGCCTGCGGGGTGGGTCCGGGGCGGATGCTAAGGAATATCCTTGGGGTTGGCCTGCTGTTCGCGGTACTCGTGGCCGGGGTATCGCTGTATGCCGGACCATGGGCCGGGGAACGCAGCTACCAGCTTATGGATCGCGCCAAGTCAGTTTCCGATATCAGCACCATCACACCCGGCAGTTTCAGGGAATCCAGCAGTGGGGATTTGATCGTCTATATCGAGGGGCTAACGCCAGACCGGCGAACGATGAACAACGTGTTTATCCAGAGCGAGAAGAAGGGCAGACAAACGATTATCACGGCGCCCAGCGCCTATCAACGTACCGATCCCAAAACCGGCGACCGGTTTGTGGTGCTGATGAACGGTTATCGCTACGAAGGCGCACCCGGCAATGCCGATTTCAAGATCGTCCAATATAAAGAGCATGCCGTGCGCATCGAGGAGAAGGCGGTGGCGCCTGCGACGCGCCAATTGGCGGCGGTTCCGACGCAGGCCTTATGGCAATCAACCGAGCCGGGTGCGGGCGCGGAGATTCAATGGCGTATCGCCATGCCCGTCTCCGTCGTGCTGCTGGCCCTGCTGGCGGTGCCGTTAAGCCGCAGCAATCCGCGTCAGGGCCGTTATGCCAAGCTGTTTGCCGGGATACTGATTTACGTGGTGTATAACAACCTGCTAGGTGTCGCGCGCGCGTGGCTGGAGCGTGGTGTGGTGCCTGCCTGGGTCGGCCTGTGGTGGGTGCATGGCCTGCTGCTGCTGGGTGTTGCGGCCTTGCTGTTGCAGCAGGTGGGGATTAAGTGGTTTTTCGCTACAGCCACAGGCCGGACAGTAAAACCATGAAAATAATCGACCGCTATATCGGCGTTACCGTCGCCAGTCATACCGTAGTGGTAATGCTGGTATTCCTGGCGCTGTTTTGTTTTGCCAATTTTGTTGGTGAGATGGATTCCGTCGGCAAGGGTAACTACGGCCTGCCGCAGGCCGCGCTGTATGTGTTGTTCACGCTGCCCAGCCTTATCTACCAGTTGTTCCCGCCGGTGGCGTTGATAGGCAGCATGATCGGTCTCGGCACGCTCGCCAGCAACAATGAGTTGATCGTGGTGCGTGCTGCGGGTGTCTCCATGGCGCGGATTATATTGTCGGTGATGAAAGTGGGCGTGCTGCTCATGCTGGTAGCCCTGATTGTTGGTGAATGGATCGCTCCGAAAGCCGAGCAATACGCCCAAACCATGCGCTCCAGCGCACTGGCGGAGCGCATATCCCTGAAAACGCAAACCGGCTTCTGGGCGCGCGATGGACAGAGCTTTATTCATGTCCGCGACATCCTTCCCGACAGCAATCTGCGTGATATTTCAGTCTATGACTTTGATGCCAGGCAACGCCTGCAGGTAGTGACCCATGCAGGCGCGGCCTCCTACCAGAACAGCAAATGGCAGATGCAGGATGTAGAGCGCAGTACGATCAGCGAAAGTGGTGTGACCACAGATCACCTGCCGCGTGTAGAATGGGGTCCGCTACTCAGTCCCACGGTGCTTGGCGTTGTGGCAGTCAAACCCGAAAAGCTCTCGGCGTGGGGCCTGTATAAGTACATTGATTATCTGCATGGCAACGGCCTGAGTGCCGAGCGTTATGAGCTTGCCTTCTGGAAAAAGATCATCTCGCCACTCGCCACTGGCGTGATGGTGTTCCTCGCCATCCCTTTCGTGTTCGGGGGGCTGCGTTCGGTAGGAATAGGGCAGAGAATACTGGTCGGCGCGTTGGTAGGCATCGGGTTCTACCTGTTCAACCAGACCTTCGGCTATGTTGGCCTGCTGTATGACATGAACCCGTTGTTCAGCGCGGTGTTTCCCGTGGCAGCGTTTTTTGCGGCGGGGGTGCTGTTGATGCGCCGGGTGCGTTGACAGGCCGTGCCCTGCCAATCGTCGCGTGTTGTTCAATTTTAGTGTGAGGGATGAGCTGTGAGTGATGCAAAAAAGATAAATAAACCCTGGTCGAAATGGCTGACGTTGCTTCTGATCATCGCGGCGCTCGCGTTTGTGGTGGTCAAACTGCCCCGTGGTTTCAGTGAGGACTTATCCGTTATCGGCCAGGGAAAGAATGTTGTGGTAGTGGTGCATGACAAAGAGGGTGTGCAAAGCATGAACCTCATGTCGATGGTCAATAAGGTGCGGGGCGAATATGCGGATCGGATAGAGTTTCGTGTCGCCGATGCCAACACCAGGGAAGGACTGGCATTTGCCGAAAAGCATCAGGCGTCTAGCGCTTCGCTGATATTGTTTGCGCGGGATGGCCGCCGTTTGGGCGTTGTTAATGGTGAGAGTGGTGCGCAGGATCAGGACGCGTTGCGCAGGGCGCTGGATGAGGCCTTGCGTTTTTGAGCGGAATTTTTAATGAATTTTGCGCGCGCTAAATCAGCTTTCTCGCTGCCAGCTCGTCCTTGATATAGGCATAGTAGATGGGCGCGGCCACCACGCCCGCTAATCCGAAGATGGATTCCATTATTAGCATAGCCAGCAATAATTCCCAGGCGGATGCCCGTATCTGCGTTCCGACGATGCGCGCGTTTAGGAAATATTCCAGTTTATGGATCACAATCAGGAATGCCAGGGAGCCGAGAGCAACATTAACCGATAGGCTCAGGCTGACGATGACAATGATGGTGTTTGACAGCAGGTTCCCGATCACAGGCAGCAGCCCGAGCAGGAAGGTGAGCGCCACCATCGTTTTGACCAGCGGCAAATCAACGCCAGCCAAAGGCAGGATTACGGCCAGGTAAATCCCGGTAAAGGTGGCGTTGAGCGCGGCAATCCTCACCTGGGCGAAAACCACCCTGCGAAACGAAGCGCCAAGCCGCGACGCGCGTTCGATGAGCGCGGATGCAAACGGTCCATGCCTGTGATCCTCCGTCACCTCCCTGAGTGAGATCATCGCGCCGATGACCATGCCGATCAGGATGTGTGCGGCCATGCGGCCCGTCTCTTTTCCTACCGTTTGCAGCTCACCGGCATGCTCCTTTAGCCAATGCACAACGGTATCTTTGAGCGCATCCACGTCAGTTGGAAGGTAATGTACCAGCGAGGGCGGCAGCATGGCTCTGGAGCTTTCCAGAATCTCGGCCATTTTTTGCAGAAGCATGGGAATGTTTTCGGCATCGCCGCGAAAGAACACCGCTGTCCCAACGATCAGCGCCGATAGCCCGCCAACGATCAAAGCGGCAATCAGGGCAATCACCGCGATTTTGGCCTTGCCGCCCTGCAACTGTTTTAGCCGGATGCGCGGGGCGAGCAGGTGAACCAGTTCATATACAAGCAATCCCGCCAGCAGTGCCGGAAGAAGGTGGTTGTTAAGCGCTATAAACAACAATAGTGCGACAACAATCCAGGCAGCGATGCGGGTATTTTGCTCCACGTTCAAAGGGGATTTTTCCTGACGGTTTAGTTGAGAATCATCCCAAGCATAACCAATAAAGGGAGTGTCGGGAATGGTGTTACGTTAATGTGTGTAGTTGGTGCGCGCGGCGCACCCTGCATTGAGGGGCGCCGGGCTGGGCAGGCGAGAGATAGATTACAAGTTAGTTTACTGCCACGTTCACCACGGCCACGGGTGGTATGCTGAACCCGAAGGAGGATGGGATGCATTGCAAGGCGAAAGACACGGTCTTCGGCGAAGACGATGCCACCAGGCTGATGTCGCCCTGTGTCGACGTTGAGATCTGGCTCGTCAAAGCAAAGTTTCCCGGATTCCAGACGGGATGTTGGTTGTTAAGCGTATACGGTTGGCATTGAAAATAACCGCCGCTGTGTAACCAGGCCAGCTTGGTGGTGCTGTTCGATGCCAATGTGCGAGGCCCCGCGACCAATATCAGCGGTTGTTGCGGATTGACGGTGACCAACAGCCGGGCCGCATCGCCCGCATTGACGCCGGAGCCGCAGGTGGCAACGAAATTGCCGTTGACACCGCCTGAGCTGGCGATAAAGCTTGACGCCATCGAGTACGATGATGATACGCCGCAGCCCGATAGTGTCACATCGGTCCATACGGTGCTGCCTTGAGACCTTCTCTGGATCGAATATGCGGTGATTTGGTTTTGTTGCACGTTGGAGAACTGGAGCGGAAACGTGACGGCTGCAGTGCTGCCGCTTTGAACGAAAGTGCTGTCGAAGGTAAATTCGGCGGCCTGGGCAGAATAACAGATCCCCAGCGCAGAGGTTGCGGCAATAATGCCTGAAGCGATTCTTTTGTGCATCATCCCTTGGTGTTTCATGGTGACCTCCCTATAAGCGCAGCAAATGTAACTATGTGCAAGGGGCAGTCCATCTGCTGAACCACGCCCTTGTTGTTAAACTATAGGCCGCAAAAAGCGCGCATGCAAGGGGGCGTGTTTCGTATTTATAGACCCTCCCCACTCCGTAATGTAAAGTTGACTTTTACCCCCTGATTTCCTATTCTTCTCCTGCGCCGATTTGATTCAGCTTGCGGGCGCGTAATAAATGCAGCTAAAGAGGGGAACCTGCTTTGGCGAATGCTGTAAGCGGGTTTTTTTATGCCTGAAAATCCCTCTGCCTCGTGCATAACATCCAACTCCAGGGAGAAAAGCGGCATGCCACACTTTGATTTCGATGACTATGGTTTCGACACCCGCGCCGTGCGCGCAGGACACGTGCGCACCAATGAAGGCGAGCAGTCCGAGCCGATTTTTGCCACATCCAGTTACACCTTCGGTAGCGCCGCTGAAGCTGCTGCGCGCTTCTCCGGTGCTACGACCGGCAACATCTACTCGCGTTTCACTAATCCCACTGTGCGCGTCTTTGAGCAGCGTCTTGCCTCCCTGGAGGGGGGCGAGCGCTGCGTGGCTACTTCATCGGGCATGGCGGCGATCCTGACCACGTGCATGGGGTTGCTGAAGGCGGGGGATCATATTGTTGCCTCGCGCAGCATCTTTGGCCCCACGGTGTTGCTGTTCAATACGATACTGGCGCGTTTCGGCGTGGAGACCACCTTCGTGCCACAGACCGATGTCGATGCCTGGGAGAAGGCGATACGCCCGAATACCCGGTTGCTGTTTCTGGAGACACCCTCGAATCCCCTGATCGAGGTGGCGGATATCGCAGCGTTGGCGGATGTGGCGCACCGGCATGGTTGCTGGCTGGCGGTGGATAACTGTTTTTGTACGCCCGCCCTGCAACGGCCCCTGTCTCTGGGTGCCGATATCGTCATCCATTCCGCCACCAAGTATATCGACGGACAGGGCCGCTGTATCGGCGGCGCGGTGGTGGGCAGCGAAGCGCTGGTGGGGGGGGGTATCTATGGCTTTTTGCGCACGGCGGGGCCAAGCATGAGTCCATTCAACGCATGGGTATTCCTGAAGGGACTTGAGACCTTGCGTATACGCATGCAGGCGCATTGCGCAAGCGCCTTGCAGTTGGCGCAATGGCTGGAAGAACAGCCGGGCGTCACGCGAGTCAATTATCCCGGCCTTGCATCGCATCCCCAGCATGCGCTGGCAGCGCGTCAGCAGACAGCGTTCGGCGGCGTGCTGTCTTTTGATCTGGAAGGAGGGCGCGAAGCGGCGTGGAAGCTCATTGATTCCGTGCGATTGATCTCTATCACAGCCAATCTGGGCGACAGCAAGAGCACCATCACTCACCCGGCGACCACCACCCATGGACGTATCAGCCCCGAAGCGCGCGCGGCGGCGGGCATCACCGAAGGATTGGTGCGTATCGCCGTGGGGCTGGAGGATGTCGCGGATATTCAGGCGGATTTACAGCGCGGACTCGAAGGCGTTTCCTAGCCTGGAATGCGCAGACGCCGATGGCTGCATTACGCTATAATGCGCCGAGACTCGAAGGTTCGGGTGGAGAATCACGCAATGGCGCTACCTGCCAGCAGACGATCGGTGATGACGTTGTATTCGCGGGCGACATGCCCCTATTGCCATCGGGTGCGCATGGTGCTCGCGGAAAAGCGCGTCAGCGTCGACATCATCAATATTGACGGCGCCAGTTTGCCGGAGGATCTGCTCGACCTTAACCCGTACAACACGCTTCCGACACTGACCGACCGTGATCTGGTGCTTTATAATTCGCAGATCATCATGGAATATCTGGAAGACCGTTACCCGCATCCGCCTCTTATGCCGGTGGACCCGGTGTCGAAGGCGCGCACCCGGCTCTTTTTGTATCGTATCGATCATGACTGGTACAGCATGCTGAATGACATTGCTGGCGGCGACGAAAAGGCGGCGGGCAAGGCGCGCAACGCCCTGCGCGATAGCCTGACGGTGGTCGCCCCTACCTTTAAACAGAAACCGTTTTTCATGAGTGACGAGATTTCCCTGGCTGATTGCAGTCTTGCCCCCTTGCTGTGGCGGCTTCCGTCCTACGGTATTGAACTGCCGGTGCAGGCCAAACCACTCATGCAATACGCCGAGCGCATGTTTGCGCGGGAAGCTTTCCGCGCCAGCCTGTCCTCTGCCGAACGTGAAATAAGATGATGAGCATGACTTCCAGCCGCCCTTATCTGATCCGCGCCATTTATGAATGGATAGTCGAAAATGGCATGACACCCCACATCCTGGTGAGCGCACAATCCACTGCGGTGAGCGTCCCCACACAGTTCGTCGAAAACGGTAAGATCATTCTCAATGTGGCCCCCCATGCCGTGCAGGCATTGGTGATGGACAATGACATGATCCACTTCAGTGCCCGCTTCGGCGGAAAACCGATGAACGTCGCCGTGCCACCCGGTTCCGTGCTTGCCATCTATGCCAAGGAGAACGGCAAGGGCATGGTGTTTGGTGAGGAGGAAGACGGCGGACAACCCACTGAACCTGCGCCACCCGAGAAGCCACGCCGGCCCGCGTTGAAAGTCGTCAAGTGAAACTGAAAATCTGCCCCCTGTTACTCCTACTGTGTTACAAAGCGCTAAAGGGCGCATTGCTGCGTTGGCCCTTGATATAAAAGGGGACTCGGAATGCGGGGCCGTGAAGCGGCAAACTCCGTGTAAACTCCGCTTTTTCGCCCGATTTTGCCTTGCACTGGGAACCCTTCGCTTGCGCTCTTCCCTTGATCGCTTTGTAACACAGCAGGATTACGGGCCAGGCAAATCCACCCCATCTTTGGTGTCGACTGAAAAGCGGTGTGGTTCCTGATCTGCCAAATGTGTCATCAGCGCGGAGTGAGAGCGGCTTTCTCCGGGTGCAAGCTCGGCATAATCGCTAATCTCATCCATGCCGATCTGCTTTTGGCTTTTATTGAATAGAGTTACCCGGGCGTGAGGGTAGACCCGGCGGCTTGTGGTGTTCTCGAACACCAGCCGGTATTCGTATCTCTTTTGGCCGTTGCGGTTGACGACCGAGAACATAATATTCTTCAAGTACCCTTTGTTTATCGGGATCACCTTGTCGAACTGTATGTCAATGAGCGCAGGGGGCTGCTCCTTGGCGATCTGTAGCGGGCCTTGCCAGGCTTCCTCCCGCCGCGGTTTCAGGCTGGATAACTCCAGTTTTGCATCAGTCAATTCCGCAGCCAGCTTGTTGGCGTGTTTCGTGGCCTGCGCAAGCTCCAATCCTAAATAAATTGTGAGCACCAGCAGCGTGGCAAGAAAGAGGCCGAGCCAGACAATTATCACCGCCAGGCGCTGGCTGCTCCGGCGGCTATGTATATGATGTCGGCTACGTGAACCGCGACGGGTGGCCGAGCGCGTGCTGCGGCTTGAATGTTCAAGTGCGGAGTCGGCGGCGTGATCGCCAGGATCATTATCCATATCGTGTAAGTCCACTATGCTTCATGACAGTATGTGTTATTTTTGTTTTCGGGCAGGCTCTTATCTTTTCCGCCGCCGCCGGACCACATCCCATGCCATGGCGCCCATAACAACAGCGCCGACCGCCACGGCCGCAATCATCACCCACAGCTCGGTTTCCGGACTCACCAGTCCCCCAATAAGCATATGCACAACATAAGTCCACAACAGCAGCGAGCTAATGGCGACAAACAGGTAAACCAGTATCTCTTTCATCTTGCTTATATACCCTTGATAAATACCTTTGATTTGCGCTGGTAGTTGTACATGCGCTGTCGTGCGATGGGCAGATCGTTGATTTCCCCCGGCTGGAAGCCGCGCTCCTGGAACCAGTGGGGCGTGCGTGTAGTGAGTGCGAACAGTTGGTGTATTCCCTGCTGCACAGCAACATGTTCAATATAGCCGAGCAGCGCCTCGCCCCTGCCCGTGTTGCGGTAGGCAGGGTGGACGGCAAGGCAGGCCAGTTCGCCCATGCCTTGCGCCGCGAATGGGTATAGCGCGGCAGTGGCGATAATCATACCGTCGCGCTCCACCACCGTGAAGTGCTCGATTTCCGTTTCAAGCCGTTCGCGAGAGCGGCGCACCAGCACGCCTTCCGCCTCCAATGGGGCAATCAGCTCCAGAATGCCGCCCACGTCATCAATAGTGGCCTTGCGTGTGTCCTCGTAGGTGTCTGCCGTGATTAGCGTGCCAATGCCGTCACGTGTGAAGAGTTCCAGCAACAGTGCGCCGTCGATATGTCTGTCGACCAGATGGGCGCGGCGCACACCTTGGCGGCATGCCCGCACCGCACCGTTAAAATAAGCTGCCAATTCTTCGTCAACAGGCTGTGTTGATAGCCATTTTTCCGCCTCGGCCAGTGTTAGTTGCCGTACCAGATCTTTGTGCGCATCCATCAGGCCGCCTGTTTCCACCAGGCACAACAGCTTGTCGGCGTTGAGTGCCGCCGCCGTGGCTGTGGCCACTTCGATGGCGGTGAGATTAAACACCTCCCCGGTGGGTGAATAGCCAAGTGGCGAGAGCAACACAATGGCGCCATCGTCCAGGCGCTGCCGTATTGCCTCGGCATCGATGCGGCGCACTTCGCCGGTATGGCAATAATCGACCCCATCACGGACCCCCAGCGGTTTTGCAGCCACGAAATTGCCCGATGCTACGCGAATCCGCGCGCCCGCCATGGGCGAATTGGCCAGCCCCATCGACAGCAGCGCCTCAATCTCCACGCGCAGCATACCGACGGCTTCTTTGACGCCGGTCAGCGCTGCGTCGCCGGTAACCCGCAGGCCGCCGGCATACTCGATGGCGGTGCCGGAGGCGCGCAGCCGCTGCTCGATTTGCGGACGGGCGCCGTGTACCAGCACCAGCCGCACCCCCAGGCTGTTGAGCAGGGCGACATCATGAATCAGGTTGGCAAAGCGCTCATCCGCCACCGCCTCGCCCCCGAACATGATGACAAACGTGCGGCCACGGAAGGCGTTGATGTAGGGGGATGAGCCACGGAACCAGGCGACGAACTGTGATTCATCGTGCCCGCCGGCCAGGGATTTTTTTTGAATAGTATGGGTTGGCATCAAAAATGAACGATCAAGCTGCGATTTATAAGGCATTGATTTTGTATCAGCCCACCCGTTATGGCAATCACTCTGCTGAAAATGATGGTTTCGATGTGAGTAGGCCCGAAAATTACCATGGTTTTTACGTGGGATTCACTTAAAAAACCATAATAAAAACAAGGTATTTTGCGGAAAAAATATTTTTAAAGGGGTATTGCATAATACCCAACTATTTTGATATGGTTTTTCCACCAAGGTTCTATGGAAATTAACTTTGGTGCTGACATTTACGTGTAAAAATTCCTGAGAGAGGAGATTATTTATGAAGAGTGCAACTAAAGGCGACATGTTGATTCCGGCGTACTTGTTCGGGATGGTTACCTTCCTGTATGTGTTGGGCATGAGCCTGGCGCATTTCCCGGCTGGCCACTAAGCAAAAAAGTATTACCTGTCAGGGATCGGAGATGACTGGCTCTGATCCCTGATTTTCGCCTCACTACTCTGCCGTTAATCTCCTCACGTATACCATTACTTCCCTTTTTTCTTGTCGCGGGCCTACAGAATTATTGTCGATCATACGTTAATCACGCCCCGCGACGCGCCGGAAATCGTAATAGCGCGCACGCTGGTCACGCCGGTTCAAGTATAAAGGCGCAGCAGTCTCAACGCTGGTTTGCTGTGTGCCGAACACCGCAGGAAATTCGCCGTGGCACACGCTGTCTACCTGCATCGACAGATAATTGTCGCGGGTCAGTGGTTTGCCGGGCGCATGCTCCATAATCCCCGCCATGATGCGCGACAGGGTGTCACCCAGGCCGATGATCGGGCGCTTTACGCCGATGACGGAGGCGGCGTATTCCATCAGCTCTTTCAGCGTGTAGGTGCGTGGGCCGCACAGATCATAACGCTGACCGATGGTGGCGCGCTCATCGAGCGCCACCATGAAGGCATGCACAACATCGCCGACATACACCGGCGCGAAGCGTGCGCCGGGGCAGGCCAGTGGGATGATGGGTGCATACCTGAGCACGCCAGCTAAGCGGTTGAAGAGGTGATCATTGGGGCCGAAGATCACCGAAGGCCGGAAGCTGGTTACGCGCAGGCCGTGTTCTGCCGCGCTGTGCGCGATATCTTCACCTTT
Organism: Gammaproteobacteria bacterium; assembly: GCA_016191235.1. Lineage (GTDB taxonomy): Bacteria > Pseudomonadota > Gammaproteobacteria > Ga007554 > LNEJ01. Next base: position 25,404 of record JACPOZ010000011.1, on the reverse strand, counting down.
ACCCTTGCTGCGCAGATAAGCGCTGGCGCCTTGCCTGGCGTCGGCGTTGAGTGCGCTCATGTGCAGCAGGCGTTTGACGCCTTGGGCAAGACAGGCCTGTACCACGTTGCGCGACAGATCGACATGAACGGCTTGAAACGTGGCTTTTTTGCTCTCATTGAGAATGGCGGCCAGATTAATGACCGTGTCGCAGCCCGCAAAGTGCGTGTGCAGTGCTTGTGCGTCGTGAATGTTGGCTTCCACTACATCGACCGTGGGCCAAATCAAAAGATCCCGCTGACGTTCGATACGGCGCGTAATCAAACGCACGTGATGGCCCGCCTTGGCCAGTTGATTAACCAGGTGACGGCCGACAAAGCCGCTGCCGCCCAGGATACAGATCATACGTTTTTTCATTTATGGACTCGGATCAAAAGCTAATAATCGTAGCGCACTGAGCGCTTTTGCAGCCGCACAAGAATGCCGGCAAACGGACTATACTACCGCAATAGTATATTAGAGAGAGTACCATCATGTCGTTCAAATCCATCAACCCGGCCAATGGTGCGGCACTTCAGGAATTTGCGGTATGGAATGACGCGCAACTGGATGCCGCGCTGCGCGAAGTCGCCAATGCCACGCCAGCGTGGGCTACAACCCCGCTGGAAGAGCGCTGCCGGTTGATGCGCAAGGCCGCGCACTATCTGCGCGATCACCGCGACCGCTTGGCGCGCATCATCACTCTCGAAATGGGCAAGCTGATCAAAGAGGCCCGCGCCGAGGTGGAAAAATGCGCTGCGGCATGTGATTTCTACGCGGAGCACGGTCCGGCATTCCTGGAGGATGAGCTTATCGTCTCCGATGCGGCTAAAAGCTATGTCGCCTACCAACCGCTGGGCACCGTGCTTGCGGTAATGCCATGGAATTTTCCTTTCTGGCAGGTATTCCGTTTTGCAGCCCCCGCGCTGGTGGCGGGCAATACCGGCGTCCTGAAACACGCCTCCAACGTGCCGCAGTGCGCATTGGCTATCGAGCAGGTATTCCAGGCATGCGGATTTCCGCAGGGCGTGTTTCGCACCCTGATGATCGCAAGCAGCCAGGTGGAGCGGGTCATCGCCGATCCGCGCATTCACGCCGTGACGCTCACCGGCAGCGAGGCGGCAGGGCGTGCAGTGGCAGCTTGCGCCGGAATCCATCTGAAAAAACTGGTGCTGGAGCTGGGAGGATCGGATGCCTTTATTGTGCTGGAAGATGCCGACCTGGAGCTTGCCGTGAAAAACGCCGTGGCCTCGCGTTTTCTCAATGCCGGGCAAAGCTGCATCGCTGCCAAGCGCTTTATCGTGGTGGACGCGATTGCCGATGTATTCGTCGAGCAATTCAAGGCGGCGGTGGAGCGGCTTGCGCCGGGCGATCCGCTGGATGAGGCCGCCACACTTGCCCCGATGGCGCGCCCTGATCTGCGTGATGAACTGCACCAGCAGGTCACGGACAGCATCTGTCAAGGTGCTGTGGCCGTCACCGGCTGCGCCCCGCATGATGGGCCGGGGGCGTATTACCAGGCGTCGATTATCGATCATGTAACAGCCGAACAACGCGCCTTCGGCGAGGAGCTGTTTGGCCCCGTGGCGATAGTGATCCGCGCCCGTGACGAAGAGCACGCCCTGCGCCTGGCAAACGGTTCGCGTTTTGGCCTTGCCGGCAGCATCTGGACGCGCAATAGCCAGCGCGGCGAGGCCTTGGCGCTACGGGTCGAGGCGGGCGCCTGCTTCGTCAACGGCATGGTAAAGAGCGACCCGCGCCTGCCGTTCGGCGGCATCAAGGCCTCCGGTTATGGGCGTGAACTGTCTCACCACGGCATGCGCGAGTTTCTTAATGCCAAAACAATATGGATTAGGTGAGACTGCTCCCCCAAAAAAAGAAAAGAGAAGGGGGTTGCCCTTCTCTTTTCCTGATTTCCTATCCTACGCTTCCTGGTGGAACAAAGCTCAGAATGCGGGTGCGGCTCCGAACTCCGAGTTAAGAACAGTAGCTGGTGCCGAGGTCCATTCAAACGGAGCTGCGGAAGTCAGGTTAGATGCCCGCACGGCAGAGCCGTCGGAAACCTTGATCAGGCTCTGCGTGCTGAATGCACCAGCGCCATTGATGTCCTGACCTGCCCATACTACCTGGATCTTATCTCCCAGGGCATAGGTGACGCCCGGATCGGCTGCATTGGTGGCAGCAAACTTGAAATTAGTCTGGGCGGCGGCGGCAGTATCAATCATGGTGACGAAACGCTGTTTGTCAGCGGGATTGGTTGTGCCGCCTACAAAGATCGTCTGATCGACACCTAAGGCCGAAGTGACATTTGTGCCGGCCACCAGTGTGTTGGTGGTTACACTGAAGCTGGTGAGGAACTCATCACCTCCGGCTGTACCAACAGCACCAGCGCCCCTGTCGGACAGGCCCAGGGTCAGCACAGCTTCGGCACTATTGGCGCCGTTATTGACGGCCCAACCGGTCAATATCGTCGCGCCTGAGCCAAAACCGGTATCAATGCTGGCGGCGGCGGTGCCGGTTGGAGACAAAACGCCTTCCCTGATGTTCATCTTTGAGGCCAGGCCCTGGGCACCTCCCATCTGCACGAAATCTTCCGATGCAAATGTCAGGCTACCGGGCGTTGTGTTTGTCGCGGAATATCCTTCACCAATCATGGTCCGGATGTATCTCGTGCCGTCGGCGGTTTTGGTTATTTCCTGCTGAAGAAAACCAGCGCCGTCAACTACTGTGGCGCAGGTGTAGCCGGCGGTGGCACATATTCCTGTGGTTGCTGATATCACGCCGGAGCTGTTGACGCTCCAGTTGTCGAAGCCGCCGACAGGGGGGGCTGCCATTGCCGTTCCCGAAAGGACAAGTGCCAGGGAACCGGCGGAACTTAATGCTTTTAGTACGTTACGCATAATCATCTCTCCTCACATGTGAGATTTAATAAAAAATTAGAGATGGGCTCCTGCCGCTTCTCTCCACAAAGACGGGTACAAATTCGGCAACTGCTCCCTGCGTTGCTCTACCTCGCCCATCCATGGACTCGCCTGCGGGTATTAATACCCTCGTCAAGGTTATCGGCGCATCGTAATCAAGCTTTAGTAGTTTTTACGTTCGATTTTCATGACCACTGGCGAGATTGCTCCAGGGATGTTTTTTGAGTTAATAACTAATTGTTTTAAAAGAAAGAATGAATCGCCGACCGGGATGGGTGGTGACAACGTTGCTGTGGCGCTGGGGAAGTAATTCCATTTCTAAATCAATAGTGGGATCGCACCCCACATAGTTATTCGCGTTTTGAAATAGAATTCGAATTAGAACCTGTTCAAGATCTCGCTGAAGGGCGCATTGCGGCGTTAAAATCAAACTCAAAATGCGGGGCCGAGAAGCGGCAAGCTTCATGTATGCTCCGCTTTTTCGTTCGATTTTGTCTTGCACTGGAACCCTTCGCTTCGCTAAACCCTTCGCTTGCGCTAAACCCTTCGCTCGCGCTCTTCCCTTGATCGAGATCTTGAACAGGTTCTTAAAGGGTGTAATGGGGGCGATGGAAAATCCTTATATTTTAATCTGGCGTGCCGCTAATAGCGGTATCACTGTATGGGGGTTGTCGCGTATCGCCCCATGGCGTTGATCAAAAACCGAGATGTTTTTCAGAAATGGAGTTTTTATCTATGGCAAGAAATTTTACACAGGCCAAGACCAGCCTGGGGCGGTGTATCAACAGCGGGAATGATTTATTTGGAAAATTTTATGACATATTTTTGGTGAGCCATCCTTCAATTTCGCCAAGGTTTGCCAATACGGATATGAGCGCGCAAAAAGCGCTGCTTAAAAACGGGATAAATCTGGCGATCATGTATGCCGAGGGCAACCCTATCGGGGCGAGCGGAATCTCGCGGATCCGTGATACCCACAGCGCAACAAAAATGAACATTGAGCCTGGCCAGTATTCTTATTGGCTTGATAGCTTTATAAAGGCGGTCTCGGAGACCGATCCACAGTTCGGCCCGGAAATCGAAAAAGAATGGCGCGAATTGCTGCAAATGACCATCAATCACATCACCAGCGGTTATGGGAAGTAATCAGGAGCGTTTTTTCGCCCGTGGGTGGGCACGGTCATAGACCGTGGCCAGATGCTGGAAGTCGAGGTGGGTGTAGATCTGGGTTGTGGATAGATCGGCATGGCCGAGCAGCTCCTGCACTGCGCGCAGATCGCCGCTGGATTCCAGCAAGTGGCTGGCGAAGGAGTGGCGCAGCATGTGCGGGTGGACATGCGTGGCGGCACCCTGTTTGATTGCCCACTCACTCATGCGCAATTGCACGGCGCGCGGCGTAAGGCGTTTGCCGCGTTGCCCCACGAACAGGGCGGGCTCATCGGGTGCAGCCAGCGCGGTACGCGCCTCAATCCATGTTTGTACCGCTTCCCGCGCATAGCGGCCCACCGGCACGATGCGGGTTTTAGCGCCTTTTCCGGTAATGCGCACGGTGGCGTCGGCGAGGTTTATTTCGGCGCAATCGAGGTTGGTCAATTCACTCAGGCGCAGACCGGAGGAATACATCAGCTCCATGATGGCGCAGTCGCGCAAGGTTAATAGTGCTCCAATCTCTCCCGCAACATTCTTTACGCTATCCATCGTCAATAGGCGTCCCATTTGATCTGCATCCAGAGTTTCCGGCAGTTTGCGCGGTGATTTTGGTGCGCGGACGCCGTTTGCCGGGTTATGGGCGATGATATTTTGGCGGATCAGATAATCGCAGAGTGAACGCAACGCGGACAGCAGGCGTTGCAGGCTGCGTCCTCCCAGGCCGAGGCGATGCTGGGCAGCCACCAGCGCGCGCACGTGATGGCTGGTGAGCACCGGCCAATGATCGATTTGTTGTTGATGGCAAAACGTTACGACCTTGCCAAGGTCGCGCTGGTAACTCTCTACCGTGAGCGGCGAGAGACGCCGCTCATCGCGCAAGTGCGCGAGGAACTTGTTGAGCCACTCGGTTTTGGTGTCGGACACGTCCGTAGGCTGTTTAAAACCTGCTTTTATAATAGATAGGGACGGATGGCGCGGCTGATAAGCTCGCCCATCTGAGACAGGAAGTGTGTACCCATGCCCGGATGAAAGCGCTCGGCGTCGTAACTGCCGATGGCTACAATTCCCAGCGAGGGCGTAGCCCTGTCGGAGGAGGAGTTCGCCAACGGTATCAGCGCCGCCGAAGCGATGTCCATGGCCTGGTCTCCGAACAGGTGGTTCAACTGTGCCGCATTCAGCGTGCCGCAGACAGGTTTGCCACTGCTCATTATGCCCTTGAAAGCGCTCCATGAAGCATCATCTTTGTCCGCAAACAAAATGTCCACGGAAAATCCATCTCGCTTGTCAGCCGTGGATTGCAGGGGGAGGGCGATGAGCCGGAGTGTGACTGCATCTGCCTGGAATTCATTGCGCAGGCTGTCATGCAGAGCAATGAAAACTTCTTCCAGGCTCGTGCAATCTATCAAGGCCAGCGTTAACCGGTGCATGCGCTCACTGAGGCGATCATTGTCGCGGGCGATCTGCACCAGGTCCTTCAGTTGATGCTTGAGTTTCCGGTTGTGTTCACGCAACACCGCAACCTGGCGTTCGATCAGTGACACCGCTGATCCACTGGGATGTTGCAGAGCCAATTCCATTAATGTATCGGGATATTTGGCGAAAAAATCGGGGTGGGCACGCAGATGTTCAGCGACAGCCGCATCCGACATCATTGCGCCCGGCAGTTCTTGCTTGTTATACGGTGTATTCATAATTCCATTTTCCCCTCAAACGCATACGTCGCCGGACCCGTCATCCACACCGGGGTTTCTCCTCCCTCCCAGCGTATCAGAAGTGTCCCGCCCGGCAAGTCCACCTTTACTTTTTGATCCAGCATGCCCAGCTTCCGGCCCACCGCTACCGCTGCGCAGGCGCCCGTGCCGCAAGCCAGCGTTTCTCCGGTGCCGCGCTCGTAGACGCGCAGCCGGATGTGGTTGCTGGCGATGATCTGCATGAACCCCGCGTTGACACGATTGGGGAAACGTTCGTGTTTCTCGATCAGCGGCCCCAGTTCGGCGACCGGTGCGGTATCGACATTGTCGACCAATAAAACCGCGTGCGGATTGCCCATCGACACCGCTCCCACTGTTAATCGTTGTCCTGCTACTTCCAGCGCATACGTATCGGACGTTGCATCCGCCACGAAGGGGATGTCCGCAGGAGCAAAGCGCGGCACGCCCATGTTGACGGTCACCTGGCCGTCAGATTCGATGCGCGGGCGGATGATGCCGCCCGCTGTTTCCACGGTAATCTCGCGTTTCGAGGTCAGGCGATGATCCAGCACAAAACGGGCAAAGCAACGCGCGCCATTACCGCACTGCTCCACTTCTCCACCATCGGCGTTATAGATGCGGTAGCGGAAATCAACGTTTGGGTCGTGCGCCGTTTCCACCAGTAGCACCTGATCGCAACCCACACCAAAATGCCGGTCGGCTATTTTGCGGATCTGCGCCGGTGTCAGCGCAACGCGCCGGGCCGTGGCGTCGATCACGACAAAGTCGTTGCCTAATCCGTGCATTTTCGTGAAGTTGATTAACATGTCTCGAAGCCAGGCTTTGTCAGTAATCAAGCAGTCTATCACGGAAGATCGCAGGAGCGGCAGGGGTCATTTGACTGGTTTCAGCAGCATCGGGTTGATGATGTGTGTTACCGGAGGCTCGGGTTGCAGGGTGATGTGCTCGATGTCATAACGGTCATGCAGCAGCTCCTTCAGCGCTGCGAGGACTTCCTGCCAGCGTGCCATATCCTTGATGACGATGTGGGCGGAGAGCATGACCGTGCCGGAAGATAAGGCCCAGATATGCAGGTCATGCACTGAACCCACTCCCGGCGTCCTCGCCATGGCCAACCCGATCTCGGGTAGATCCAGCGAGGCGGGTACGCCTTCCATCAGCACATGCAAGGCCTCGCGCAGCAGGTTGAAACCGGAAAACAGGATCAATGCGCAGATCACCAGCGACAGGATCGGATCGATAGCCGTCCAGCCAGTGAAATAGATTACCACGCCGGCGATCAACGCTGCCACTGAACCCAGCAGATCCCCCAGCACATGCAATAACGCCGCGCGGGTGTTGAGTGTCTTCTCGCCGTGGCTCAGCATCCAGGCGACGATGATGTTCACCAACAACCCCAGCGCGGCGACCCCTATTACCACGCCACCAGCAACGGGGTGCGGTGCTTGCAGGCGCTGAATGGCGGCGACTACGATTGCGGTCACCACCGCCAGCATGAATATCGAGTTGACCAGTGCGGCGATCACCTCGGCGCGCCCAAGACCATACGAGTGCCGTGCCGATGGCGGGCGTTTGGCGATCCATGCCGCAAAGGCCGCCAGTCCCAGTGAGGTGGCGTCCGATACCATGTGTCCCGCATCGCCCAGCAGGGTCAGCGAGCCCGACCACCACCCTGCAAGTGCCTCAACAACGGCGAACGCCAGGGTAAAGAGCAGCGCACCCAGGAGATGATTGCCGGTGTGGTGAGCGTGATGATGGTCTGCGTGGTGGTGCGCGCTCATCGGGGAAGGTCTAATGCTGAGGGCAGGGGCGGGCTTCAAGCCCGCCCCTTTTGACATGGGGTGTTAAGCGGAAGCGCTGTTGTAACGATCAACGCTGGCCAGTATCTCAGCCTTGGCCTCGGCGGCGCCTACCCAGCCATCAACCTTGACCCATTTGCCGGGTTCAAGATCCTTGTAGTGCTCGAAGAAGTGGGAGATTTGCGCCAGCAGCAGAGAAGGCATGTCTTCCGGCGATTGGACTTTTTTGTATATAGGGGAGAGCTTGTCAACAGGAACGGCGAGGATTTTGGCGTCGACGCCCGATTCATCGGTCATTTTGAGCATGCCGATCGGACGGCAGCGGATCACCGAGCCGCTGATCAAGGGCACTGGCGTGACAACCAGCACATCCACCGGGTCGCCGTCTTCCGACAAGGTGCTGGGGACGTAACCATAGTTGCAGGGATAGAACATGGCGGTGGCCATGAATCTGTCCACAAACAGCGCGCCGCTTTCCTTGTCGACCTCGTATTTCACCGGGTCACTTTGCGCGGGGATTTCGATGATGACATTGATGTCGTTGGGGACGTCGCGTCCAGGGGTAACGTTGTGGAAGCTCATGGAAAATATCCTTCGTGTTGAAATGATATGTTGAAGTTGAAACCGCATTATAACGAGATATGGCGATGAGGAATACCGATGTGTGAACTCCATTTTGTGCGTTGTGTCGCCCGTGAATTGACGCGTTGCGGTACTTCTGGAGTGTGTTGCGTGAAAAAAAACATGTTAATGATGTTTTATTATCATGAGGTTCATTGACTTAGACATATGACTCGGGGTAGTTTAGGCAACATCACGATGTACACTTAATGCATGAGGCTTCGGGTGTGTTAACGCAGTGAGGGTGAACCCTGCCAGCCTGCGTCGAAAAGCGCAGGCGAAGCATAGGGACGGCACCGCCGGCAACATCATGATGAGGGTCGAATGCTGATGATAAATCGAGTTATCAATAACCAACAAACCCAGTGAAGGGAGTGTAAACGCCGCTATGAGAATTGTACTGTTAGGTGCGCCTGGCTCGGGGAAAGGCACGCAAGCCAAGCTGCTCGTCGAAAAACTTCATATCCCGCAAATCTCCACGGGTGATTTGTTGCGCGCCGCAGTGGCGGCGGGAACGCCGCTGGGACTTCAAGCCAAGGCAGTGATGGAATCCGGGCAGCTGGTATCCGATGACATCGTTTTAGGCATGATCGCGGAACGGCTATCCCAGCCGGATGCGCGCGAGGGATTTATCCTGGATGGTTTCCCGCGCAATATCCCTCAGGCAGAGGCATTGGATGCGATGCTGGAAAAACTCCAGCAGTCCCTGGAGATTGCCCTGCTGATCGATCTCGACTTCGAGATTCTCTTGCAGCGTCTGACAGGCCGGCGTACCTGCGAGTCATGCGGCCAGACATATAACATTTACACCTCACCCTCCAAGCTCGATGACCGTTGCGACAAGTGCGGCGGCAACTTGCGTCATCGTGCCGATGACAACGAAGAAACCATTGGCAACCGGCTGCGAGTTTATGAGGCGCAGACCGCACCCGTGGCGGCGTATTACCGCAACCAGGGCAAGCTGCGCACAGTGCAGGGCGTGGGCGAGATTTCCGACATTTTCGCGGCAATTCAAAAGGCCATCAGCGAGCCTGCACCGGCCCCTGTGGTAAAGCCTGCCCCAGCCGCCAGACCTGCCGCCGTGAAAAAACCGGTTGTTGTGCCAAAGGCGGAGCCTGTCGCCAAGGTAGTTGAAAAAGCCGCCAAGGCGGTCGAGAAAAAAGCTGAGGAAAAAGTGGCGCCCGCCGCGAAAAAAACTGTTGCCACCATCAAGAAAGAGGTAAAAGCCATCGTGAAAACTGTCGAAGACGTTGAGAAGAAAGTCGCCAAGGCGGCAAGCAAGGCCGCAACCAAGGCCGTTGCCACTGCAAAGAAGGATGTCGCGATTGCCAAGAAGGCCGTGATGAAGGCCGAGAAGAAAGTGGTCACAGCCACCAAAAAGGCGATTGCGGGTGCCAAGAAAGAGGCGAAGGTAGTTGCGAAGACGGTGAAGGTCGCCGAGAAGAAAGTAGTAAAGGCCGCGAAAAAAGCTGTTGCCAGCGTCAAGAAGGCCGTAACGAAGAAGGCCGCTGTGAAAAAAGCGCCCGCCAAGAAAGCCGCCCCGGCCAAAAAAGCGCCTGCCAAAAAGGCCCCAGTCAAGAAGCCTCCTGTAAAGAAAGCGCCTGCCAAGAAGGCGCCCGCCAAAAAAGCCCCTGCGAAAAAGGCTCCGGCCAAGAAGGTGGCTCCAAAGAAAAAAGCCATAGTAAAAAAGGCAGCGCCTAAGAAAGCCGTACCTAAAAAGGTGGCGCCCAAAAAAGGTGTGATGAAGAAAGCTGCACCAAAGAAAGCCGCGCCCAAGAAGACTGCGCCGGCAAAAGCTGCTCCCAAGAAAAAGGGTGTAGCCAAGAAAGCCGCCAAGAAGAAATAGGCGTATTACTTATGGCCTTCCTGGCAGGCCGCCTCCTCGGTGGCTTGCCAGGGGAGGCAAGCAGTTGAGGTGATATTCGAATGAGTAACACGAGCACCCGCAAGGGCGCTTTCCCGCGGCGGCGTATGCGCCGCATGCGGCGGGATGATTTTTCGCGCCGGCTGATGCGTGAGACGGTACTCACGGCGGATGATCTGATTTACCCCGTATTCGTACTGGAAGGGAACAGTAAGCGGGAGACGGTAGCCTCCATGCCCGGTGTTGAGCGGGTTAGTCTCGACGAGCTGCTGAAAGAAGCGGCGGACCTGGTGGCTCTGGGCGTGCCTGCGGTGGCGCTTTTCCCCGTTACGTCGCAAGACAAAAAAACCGAAGACGCGCGTGAGGCTTATAATCCCGATGGGTTGGCGCAGCGCGCAGTGCGTGCGCTCAAACGGGAGTTTCCACAGTTGGGTGTCATCACCGATGTGGCGTTGGATCCCTTTACCACTCACGGTCAGGATGGCCTGATTGATGGCACCGGCTACGTCATGAATGATGAGACGGTGGCGGTGCTGGTCAAGCAGGCGCTCTCTCATGCTGAGGCAGGCGCCGACATCGTGGCGCCATCGGATATGATGGACGGGCGTATCGGGGCGATCCGCGATGCGCTGGAGGCCGCCGGTCATATCCATACCCGCATTCTTGCCTATTCCGCGAAGTACGCTTCGAGCTTTTACGGCCCGTTCCGCGACGCCGTGGGGTCGGCAGCCAATCTCGGCGGTGGTAATAAATATACTTATCAGATGGACCCGGCCAACACGGACGAAGCGCTGCACGAAGTTGCGCTTGACCTGGGGGAGGGCGCCGACATGGTGATGGTCAAGCCCGGCATGCCTTATCTGGATATCGTCTATCGCGTCAAGCAGGAGTTCGGTGTGCCCACCTTTGTCTATCAGGTGAGTGGTGAATACGCCATGCTCATGGCGGCAAGCCAGAACGGTTGGCTGAACGAACGCACTGTTGTGCTGGAGTCTCTGTTGTCCATCAAACGCGCGGGGGCCGACGGCATCCTTACCTATTTCGCCAAACGTGCGGCGGGGTGGCTGAAGGGTTGAGGGTCCCTCTCCCTGCGCGCGGGGAGGGGGAATACTTAATTGTACTGTGTCACAAAGCGCTGAAGGGCGCATTGCGGCGTTAAAATCGGACTCAAAATGCTCATTTACTACCTGTAAACTCCGCTTTTTCGCCCGATTTTGCCTTGCACTGCATCCCTTGATCGCCTTGTGACACAGTACAATACCTGGTGGGTATGGAGTTACAGCCCGCTGAACAGTGGCTTGTCCTCATTTCTTCCGATAGTGATAATCTTTCTGTTGGTGGCCAGAAGGTGCCGAACTTCAAGCGTCGGCAATGGCCGGCTGATGTGGTAGCCTTGCGCCATATCACAGCCAAAGGTCGCCAACATCTCCAGGTGTCCCTGTGTCTCGACGCCTTCCGCCACTACTTTAAGGCCGAGGTTGTGCGCCAAATCAATGGTGGCGCGCACGATGGCGGCGTCGTTGTCATCGGTAAGCATGTCGATCACGAAGGATTTGTCGATCTTCACCTCTGACACCGGCAGTTTCTTCAGCCGGGCAAGTGAGGAATAGCCTGTGCCAAAATCGTCGATAGAAATTCGCACGCCCATGGCGTCGAGGCGTGTAAACAGTTCCTGCACCTGTGGCGTATCGGCCATGATCGCGCCTTCGGTGACTTCCAGGATCAGCGTGCAGGCGGACAGGTCGCAGTTGCGCAGGATATCTCCAACCTTTTCCGAAAACTTTGCGTCGAGCAGGCTCAAAGGTGAGACGTTCACCGCAATGCTTATTTTCGTGCCACTACTGGACCAGTGCACACACTGGTGGGCGCTTGCTTCGATGACGCGCAATGTCAGTGCGTTGATGACGCCCGCCCGTTCGGCTAGCGGAATGAATTCTTCGGGGAGGATAAGCCCCAGCCGTGGATGCCGCCAGCGTGCCAGGGCTTCAACGCCGCAGATCTCTCCGGTATGGAGATCGGCCTTGGGCTGGTAATACACCTCGATTTCATCGTGTTCGACGCCCTGGCGCAGCTCCGCTGTCAGGGTGAGACGATCCATGCTGTGCCGGTCCAGATCGGGGTCATATACGGTCAGGCCGCCGCCCGCATGTTTGGCGGCATACATCGCCACATCGGCGCGGCTCAACAGGCTGGCAGCATCTTCGCCATGGCTGGGAAATAGCGCAATACCAATGCTGGCGCCAATTGGTAGTGTCCTGCTCTCCACCACGAAAGGCTCCTGTAGCGTTCTGAGTATCTTCTCGGCAATCAGAACCGCACCATCCACATCAACCTTGGGCAGCACCACTGCGAATTCATCCCCTCCCAGCCGCGCGACGGTGTCGGACTCCCGTACTGCTTCACGCAGGCGTGTGGCGGTCTGTTGCAGTATCACATCACCTGCCTGGTGCCCCAGGGTGTCATTTACTTCCTTGAAGCGGTCCAGATCCATCAGGAACAGGGCGAACGGTGCGTGTTCGCGCTGACTGGCGAGAATGGATTGCTTTAGCCGGTCATGCAGCAAGGCGCGGTTGGGCAGGCCGGTCAAGGTGTCATGCAGCGCCTGGTGTTCGAGTGCGTTGGCCTGTGTCACCAACTCTTTGCGCATCAGATTGAGGATTCTGCCGCCGGAAATCGCCAGGAACAGGGTAAGCAAGATGTATCCTATCGCCAGGTAGAAACCGCGGTGGTAGGTGTTGTCGATCTGTTCTCGGGTTGGTGTCTCATCATAACCCAGCCGGAGTACGCCGCGCAGTATGCCGGCTTCATCGTTGACAGGGACAGAGACGTAGTATGTCGTATCTCCATGTTCGTTAAAGAAAAAATCTTCCTGAAAACTCGCATGCACATCTGCCCCGCGAGCGCTGGCGATGGTTTGCCCCGATGTATCGGCGATTGCCCAAAAAACCACGCTGCCGCTCAACGCCACTTCTTCGAAAAGCATCCGTAACCGGGCGGGACGCAGGTCCCGTCCGGCCAGTACGGCGATCATGTGGGAGTCGGAGCGCGCCTGGTTGATAAACAGGGATTCATAGCCCTGCTTCACGATATACAGCACGCCGACAAACAGTAAAGGGACCAGGATAGTGTGGATGGCCACCACCACCATCATCAGGCGGCCGATCAGTCCCTTGGAAAGGCGCGCTATTCCTGTCGGCTTTGCCATAGCTCTTGCACTATCTTCAGGCCCAGCCGGGGACGGGCATCCTGCGCCCACATATAGCTGACCGCGCCGGGCCGGCTGCGCAGGGCGCTGATTAACTGCCAGGAGTCGGAGTATTCCTGTGGGCGCGGATCACCCAAATGGCCTATCCGCGCAAGCAACTGGCGCTGGTAATTTTCAGATGACATAAATACGACTTTTTGCAGGAATACTTCGTGCAGCAAAGGATCAGTCAGATTGAGTAGTGGCTCAATGCGCTGGCCATCCTTGGTTATGACGACCCCCAGGAACAGTTTGCGCACATCGGCGGGAGTGAGCGGCGGGACATAGGCGTTGGCGCCAGCAACCAGTACCATATGCCGTGCCTGATCCGCAGCGGCATGGTTAAAGGTCATGAACAGCAGCCCCAGGCAACAGAGACCGATCAATTTCCGCCACGCCCTTGGGGCTATGTTGCAATCCACTGCATCGACACCTGAAATTGAATTGTAACTTTTCCTTTTAGCAGGTACTAGCAAAATCCATACCTAGTGTAGTGAGTCACACAAAATGGGAATGACGCCTCCTCGCGCCTTGCCCCAGACCAAAATCCATCCGTTTTATTTGTCCCATTTTGTGTGACTCACTACACTAGCCTTGTGCTACGGTATCATTTTTATTGTCCATCATACAAACGCAAGGATTGTTGGAATGATACACGCAAAAACCGATCATTATGCCGTGATGGGTAATCCCATCGCCCATAGCAAGTCGCCGCAGATTCATACTCTGTTCGCACACCAGACTGGCCAGGATCTGGTGTACACCGCTATTCTGGTCGAGCAAGGCCATTTCGCTGAAGCCGTATCCGCCTTTGTGGCGGGCGGTGGCAAGGGGCTTAACATCACCGTGCCGTTCAAGCGGGAGGCGTGGGATCTGGCCGATGAGCGCAGCGCACGTGCGGAACGAGCGGGGGCGGTGAACACCTTGTTGTTTCGTGCGGATGGCACGAGTTACGGCGACAACACCGATGGTGTCGGACTGGTACGCGACCTGCGTGGCAATCATGGCGTAGAGATTGCCAACCGGCGCGTCTTATTGCTCGGAGCCGGTGGCGCGGTACGCGGTGTGCTTGGCCCGCTGCTGGAAGAATATCCCGTTCAACTGGTCATTGCCAATCGCACAGCGGACAAGGCAATCGCATTAGCCAAAGAATTGACGGATTTTGGGCCGGTTTACGGATGTGGCTATCAAGATATTGACGCACAACGGTTTGATCTTATCATTAACGGCACGGCTGCCAGCCTGAAGGGAGAGGTGCCGCCGCTGCCTGCTACCGTGCTCAGTGAAGGTTGCTGGTGCTATGACATGATGTACGGTGCAGAGCCGACACCCTTCATGCTTTGGGCCATGCAACATGGCGCGCGCCAGGCGCTGGATGGTCTGGGGATGCTGGTGGAACAGGCCGCCGAAGCGTTTTTTCTGTGGCGAGGGGTGCGTCCGCAGACAGTGCCGGTGATTGAGGAGTTGCGAAAGCAAATCCAAAGATGATGTTGTGCGCGGCTTCAGCCCGAAAATTAATGTTTCTGTTTTTGGCCGGCAACACTTTCCTCTCGCTTTATTTCGATGACAGGATGTGCCGTGGCGCGCGAGGGAGAGGGTATGAACTGGAGCGGCGCGCTAATGACATCCTGCTTTTTCAGAAGATCCGCGAGGGTATGTTGGTCTAGAACGGAGAAGAAACTGGTTAGGGCACTATTTAACACGCCAATCAGACTGCACATCTTGATAACCGGGCAATGGCTGGCCTGGGTGTTGTAGCACTCGACAACGTGGAAATTCGGTTCAGTATGCCGGATGACGTCGCCGATATTGATCTCTTCAGGGGGACGTGCCAAGTACATTCCTCCGCCCTTGCCGCGCATGGTATGGATGTAATCGCAGTTGGCGAGGTTATGCACCACCTTAACCAGGTGGTTGCGCGAGATTTTGAAATAATCCGCGATCTCGCTGATGGTCGCCTTCTCGTCTTTGTGTATACCGAGATAAATCAGCACCCGAAGCGAATAATCGGTATATAAGGTTAGTTGCATGATTGCTAGGGTAGCTGATATTTACCCAGTCTTCCAGAGTTAGTGTATCTATGCAGCACTGCAAAGAATGATTAAGAACAGGTTCTAAGTCCGCTTTTCTATCTGCATGCACGCCAAGGTACATCAGTACTCGCAAAGAATAATCGGTATGCAGATCATGATTATCCGATAGCAGTTAACTGCATAACGGATGCGCATCCCACCTCACGCAAAATTCTATAGCTTCACTTGACGAATAGCTACACAAAGAACCGGACAAGCCACATAACATGTATTGACAATGGATGTTATTAATGTATATTGTAAATGCATATTAAGGGCCTTTTCCGGTGTAGTACCGCGATTTGCTTGCATGGAGACCCATCAAAATGCGTGCAGTAACCACACAAAATAAACGTATCTTGTTGTTTTTATTGTCTTGCGCGGGGGCAGGGAAGCGCGAATTCAATCTGACCATTGAGGGGCTGATATGAAAAACTTTACTGTGCCGATTCGGAAAGTAATGGTCTTCTTCCTGTTCTTAATCTTGCCAGCAATGAGCTGGGCCGAGAAGCGCGAATTCAGCATGACCATCGACGAAGTTTCGATTGATGTGGCTCCGGGCTTCACCAACAAGGTATTCGCTTTCAACGGACAGGTCCCTGGCCCTTTGATCCACGTCAAGGAAGGCGACGATGTAACCGTCCATGTAACCAACAACACCACACTCCCCCACACCATCCACTGGCACGGTATCAACCAGATCAACACCTGGCACATGGATGGTGTTCCAGGGGTATCGCAGAAAGAAGCGATACAGCCCGGCGAATCCTTCACCTATAAATTCAACGTCGACCGCCCCGGCAGCCTCTGGTACCACTGCCATGTCAATGTCTGGGAGCATGTGGCGACACGTGGCATGTGGGGTCCGCTGGTCGTCGATCCCAAAGAGCCGGGCGCCCTCGAAAAGCGGGTGACCAAGGACTCCATCCTGATGATGAGCACCTGGGAATCGCAATACGCCAACAGCTATGGCAAGGGCGGAATGCCGCAGGATGTGGCCGACTACTTTTCGGTGAACGCCAAATCCTTCCCCTACACCCAACCGATCCGGGTCAAGAAGGGCGATGTCCTGAGAATGCGCATGTATGGCGCGGGCGACGAGACCCACATGATGCACATGCACGGCCACGACATGCTCGTCACCCACAAAGACGGCTATCCACTCGCCAACCCCTACTACGTAGACACTGTTCCGGTAGGTCCCGGCGAGCGTTACGACGTGATCGTGGAGATGAACAATCCCGGCTATTTCGTGATGCACGACCATGTCGACAAACACATGACCAACAACGGCGCCATGATGGGCGGACCGATGACCGTTTTCGAATATGAAGGGGTGAAAATGGATGACTGGTATGCCTGGAAAGATAAGGTGTACGACCCCAACTTCTTCTACAGCGTATCGCTGACACAGGGCTACGGACTCTTCAATAGCGTCCCCTTCATGGGCAAACCTGTCGAGCAGGCAAGAAAGCGGAGATAAAGATGAAGCGAATTATTGTTGCAGCCCTGCTCAGCTTCTCTGGAGCCGCCTTCGCCGAAGGCGGAATACTCCAGAAGGAGTGTGTCTCCTGTCACAACATGACAGGGCCAGCGGCGCAGACCTTGAAAGATGCCTTTGAACAAAAGGGGCCGGCGCTCTTTTACGCCGGCAACAAATATCGCCAGGAGTGGCTGGTATCGTGGCTGCAAAAACCACAACGGATCCGCCCAACGGGAATCTATTACGGCAACCATATCAAGGCTGGCGCAAAGGGTGATGAGATCGACTCTGCGACGCTCACGAATCACGTCACCCTCTCCAAGGACGATGCCACTGCGGTTGCCGCCGAGTTGATGCAGATGAAGCCGCATGATGCGCTAATTGCCAAGGAAAAAATCGAGTCCGTTACGATTTCAAAACAGATGGGCGAAATGACTTTCAACAAATTCCTGGGTTGCATGGCCTGCCACCTGATCGAGCCAGAATATGGTGGTTTCTCTGGGCCAGACAAATGCCAACTAAATCCTGGCTGGTGCTTCTATTAACAGTTCTTTCGCTGCAAGCCCAAGCCAAAGAGAGCGCCGCCGACAACTACAAGGCCTATTGCGTCCAGTGCCACGGCCTGCGAGGAGACGGCAACGGCGTGAACATCCGCGACATGTCGGTCGTCCCGCGCGATCATACCGACGTCAAGTCCATGTCAGGCCGCTCGGATGAGACGCTGTTCAAAGCCATCAAGGAGGGCGGCCCCGCCATTGATAAATCGATATTGATGCCGCCCTGGGGTGACACCTTGAGTGATGAAGAGATCAAGGATCTGGTGCAGCATTTGCGCATATTGTGCAAGTGCAAATTCGGATCCTGATGGTAGTAGCAGGGAGAAGTAACCTGTATGGAGGAGAGGTTGTTTGTGGTTAACTTTTTTAGGAGGGGAATACCGATGCATTTATTTAAAAAGGCAACAATTGCTGTAATGACGGCCGCTGCGCTGATGTCGGCACAGCAGGCTTCAGCAAAAACCGTTGAAGTCACCATGACTGCCAAGGAAGTTGAACTGGCCGTAAACAACAAGGGCGATGTGACGATGGCAGCCTGGACCTTTGATGGCTCCATTCCTGGCAAGCCTGTTCGCGTTGAAGAGGGCGACATTGTTGATTTCACGCTGATCAATCCAGCCGAAAACAAAAACTCGCACGCCATGGATTTCCATGCGGCGCAGGTTGACGTGCTGAACGAATTCGGCGAAGTCAAGCCTGGCCAAAGCAAACACTTCAAGTTTGAAGCCAAGGTTCCGGGTGTATTCATGTACCACTGCGGCGCAGGCCCAATGGTTCAACATATCGCCAAGGGCATGTACGGAATGATCATCGTCGAACCCAAGGATAAAAAGAACTATCCCAAGGCTGACCGTGAATATGTCCTGATTCAGCAGCAATACTTCCCCAACACCGAGAACGTCCCTGCCCTGCTTGAAAACGCAGAGTGGAAAGGTTCTCTTATCAACGGCAAGCTGTTCCATTACGACCCTGTGCATGAGCCAAATGCAACTCAGGTACTGGAAGCCAAGCCAGGTGAGCGTGTCCGTATCTTCTTCGTCAATGCGAACATCAACAATCCGGTTGCCCTGCATCCAATTGCAGGAATCTGGGATCGTGTCTACATCAACGGCAATCCGAAAAATACGCTGTACGGAATTCAAACCTACAACGTAGCGGTAGCGGAAGGCAGCACCTTTGACATTGTGTCACCTGCCGACCGTGCAACTAATGTTGCAATCGTTGACCATGCGATGGGTGCAGCACTGCGCGGCGCCATCACCGTTCTGATGAACAAGCCTGATGCTGATCCTAAAAAAGGCCGTGGCGAACAGATCCTGATCAAGTAAAGTTGTTGTAGTGTTAAAGGGAGGCGTTGGCCTCCCTTCTTTTTACCCCCTTTAGCCACATCGGACGACACACATGACGAAGAAAAAAGCGGCTGGCATCGCGCTATTGGGCATCGTCATTTTTGCTTCCTATTTTATCAGTCAGCATCTCTCCATTTCATGGTACGACACCGCAACCACAGCAACCACAGCGCCCGCCATCAGTGCGCTGGTCTTGCCTGGCCTCAACAAAACCGCACAGGAAAAAATCTTCGTCTGCCCGATGCATCCTGAGATCATGCAGGACCACCCTGGGACCTGCCCGATTTGCGGCATGGAGCTGGTGGAGTCGCAGAACCACGCAAACCATGACCACGGCATCCGTGTCGATAGCACCACCCTCCAGAAGCTCGGCGTCAGATTGGCCAGCATAAAAAAAACCACCCTCAGCGAGGAGATCCTGGTCTACGGCAATGTCACGGTTGACGCAGGGACGCTCTATAACGTCCACAGCAAATATGAGGGCTGGATCAAAAAGGTCCACATCCATTCTGTCGGACAGCGTATCGAGAAGGGGCAGGTGATCTACGAGTTCTACTCTCCCGATCTGATCATGCGCCAGAAAGAGTATTTAAGGTTCATGGCGCGGCGCAACCAGATTCTGCAAACCATGGGCAACGTTTCATTGCAGGAAAATGAGTATGTGATGGACCTGCTACAGGAACTCTCCAGGGAGAGGACGAGGTTCCTCCACGAGGATATCGGCATCGAAACCGTGCGCCAACTCGAAGATGACAAACAGGCCGTTGAGGTGGTGAAGATTCTGGCCGCACACTCTGGCGTGGTGACGCAGATCAATGCAAGGGAGGGCAGCTTCGTCGAACCTGCCGCCACACTGTTTACGCTGGCCAATGTCGCCAGGGTATGGGTTGATATCACACTCTATCCAGACCAGGCAGGCCGGGTAAAAAGCGGCGATGAGGTCACCATTGCCGCCGCTGGCGGGCAGAGCATCAACACCCGGCTCGACTTTATCAATCCCATCGCCGACAACAACAAGGTCAACGCCAGAGTTGCGATCAATAACGCCAAGCTACGTCTGCGCCCCGGCAGCTTTGTTGACGTGACCATCCACGCCCAGCCCCGCGCGGCACTCGTGTTGCCACGCTCGGCAGTGCTGCGTGGCGGCGATGGAGACAGAGTTATGCTGTCGCGGGGCGACGGCCATTTCCTGCCCGCCCACATAGAAACTGGCATCGAAAACGGCGAGTGGATCGAAATCGTCGGTGGCCTGCTTGAAGGCGCTGAAGTCGCGGTCAACGGCCAGTTTCTGCTTGACTCGGCGGCATCCATGAGTGCCGCCGCTGAACGTATGAGGTCAGGGACGCACGATGCAGAATGATGGCTTCCTTATCAAACGAGTCATCGACTGGTCTCTGCGCAACCGACTGCTCATTCTGTTTCTTTCGCTCGGATTGGCGCTATGGGGTGCCTATTCGTTGAGCGTCATGACGATTGATGCCATTCCTGATCTCTCTGACACCCAAGTGATCGTCAAAACTGCTTATCCGGGCCAGTCCCCGGATATTGTCGAAGATCAGGTTACTTACCCGCTTACCTCAGCGTTTCTCTCGATTCCCGGTTCGACGGCCGTGCGCGGCTTCTCAATGTACGGCGAGTCCTATATTTACATTATTTTCAAGGATGGGACAGATCCCTACTGGGCGCGTTCGCGAGTTTTGGAATATTTGATCCAGATTGCGCCTCGCCTCCCGCAAGGTGTGCTGCCGGCATTAGGGCCTGATGCATCCGGGGTAGGCTGGATTTTCCAATATGCGCTTGTCGATCGGAATCATCGTTACGATCAGGATCAATTACGCGCCATACAGGATTACTACCTGAAATACGAGTTGCAAAGTTTGCCAGGCGTGTCGGAAGTGGCCAGCGTTGGCGGCGTAGTGCGGCAGTTCCAGATAGAGATCGATCCCAACCGTCTCGCCGCCTATCGCATCACCCTGGAACAGGTGGCGAAGGCCGTGCGCGACAGCAACTCAGCAAGTGGCGGGTCAGTGATCGAAATGGGGCGCTCAGAATTTATGGTGCGCAAAAAAGGGTATCTCAAATCACTGGCAGATATCGGCAACGTTCCTGTTTTGCTCAACAACAATGGCGTTCCGGTTTTTTTACGGGATATCGCGCATGTCAGTATCGGCCCAGAACCGAGAAGGGGCGTGGCCGACCTCGATGGTGAAGGGGAGGCGGTCGGCGGGATTGTCGTGATGCGCTACGGTGCCAATGCGCTGGATACCATAGAGGGCGTCAAAAAACGTCTCGAAGAGATCAAGTCGGGATTGCTACCCGGAGTCGAAATCGTCGTGACATATGACCGTTCCGGTTTGATCCGGGGTGCAGTCAATACCTTGCAAAACAAACTGATCGAAGAGTCCGTTGTGGTCGCACTGGTGTGTCTCATTTTTATGTTGCACCTCCGCTCTTCCCTGGTTGCCATCATGACCCTGCCCGTCGGCATCCTGGTTGCCTTTGCGATCATGAATGCGCAAGGGGTGAGCGCCAACATCATGTCTTTGGGCGGGATTGCGATTGCGATCGGGGCGATGGTCGATGCCGCGATTGTGATGATCGAGAATATGCACAAACATCTCGAACGCCTCGGCGAGAAAGTGGATTACTGGCAAGTTGTCAGGGAAAGCGCCTGTGAAGTCGGCCCCGCGCTGTTCTTTTCGCTTCTCATTATCACTGTTTCTTTCCTTCCTGTATTTGTGCTCACGGGACAGGAAGGAAAGCTTTTCTCGCCCCTTGCCTACACCAAAACCTACGCCATGGCTGCCGCTGCCTTTCTGGCCATTACGCTAACGCCGGTTTTGATGGGTTACTTTGTCCGGGGAAAAATTAAAGAGGAAAAACGGAATCCACTTAACCGAATGATGCAGGCGGTGTATCAACCGCTGTTGAATTATGGCTTCAGGCACAAAATTGCACTGGGTGTCTTCGTCATCGTTTTATTGTTGAGCGCTCTCTGGTCTGCAAGCAAAATCGGGAGCGAGTTCATGCCGCCCTTGTATGAAGGCGATCTGCTCTACATGCCGACGACCCTGCCTGGTATTTCCATAGATGAAGCGGCCAACATATTGCAGATCACGAATCGCCTGATTCGCCAGATGCCTGAAGTTGAGCATGTTTACGGCAAGGCAGGAAAGGCGGATACGGTACTTGATCCCGCCCCGCTGTCGATGTTTGAAACGGTGATCCGCCTGAAGCCCATGAGTGAATGGCCGCAAGGAGAAAGCGTCGAGGATTTCATCAAAAAGCTTGATCGGGAAGTGAGCCTTCCCGGCCTGACCAATTCCTGGGGTTATCCCATACGCACGAGAATCGACATGCTTTCCACGGGCATTCGCACCCCCTTGGGAATCAAGATTACCGGGCCTGAATCAAAGGGGGTTTCGGAGCTGGCGCAAGAGATTGAAGCCGTGTTGCGGCACATTCCGGGAACCCGTAGCGTGTTTGCCGAGCGTATCGAAGGAGGACATTATCTCGACATCGAGGTTGACCGGGAAAAGGCAGCAAGATATGGCGTCACGGTTGCGGATGTCGAGCAGCTCATCGAAAGCGCCGTCGGCGGGAAAAATATTTCCACGATGGTCATGGGGCGTGAGCGCTTTCCCATCAATCTGCGCTACATGAGATCGTTTCGGGATTCCGCCGGGGCACTGTTGGGAAGCAGGGTGACGATACCCAACGGGGAAAGCATTCCTCTGGGCAATTTGGCGAGTATCAGCATCCACGATGGCCCAACCGAGATCAAGAGCGAAAATGGAAGACTTGTCGGCTACGTTTATATCAATACCGAAAACCGCGACCTGGGCGGCTATGTCAAAGAGGCCAAAAGCCAAATCGAAGCATCGGTCAAATCCAGGCCCGGCTATGCAATCGACTGGTCAGGTCAATACGCCAATCTTGAACATGCCCGGAAGCGTCTCTACGGGGTAATCCCGATTACGCTGTTTCTGGTTTGTGCGCTTCTCTATCTTCATTTCAGGAATTTTGGGAAAGTGCTGCTGGTACTGCTGTGCCTGCCATTTTCGCTTGTCGGGGGTGTATGGTTCGTTTACCTGCTTGGATACCCGGTTTCCGTGGCGGTTGTCGTGGGGTTCATCGCGCTGGCTGGCGTGGCCACGGAATTCGGCGTGGTGATGCTGCTCTACCTCGACAAGACGATCGAATCATTCCGCGAATCCGGGCGCCTGACCAATGCCCAGATGCTCAAGGAGGCGATTGTTCAGGGCGCGGTGCTAAGACTACGCCCCAAGATGATGACGGTTTCCGTGATCATAGCCGGTCTTTTACCCGTAATGTACGGCCAGGAAATAGGAACAGATGCGATGAAGCGAATCGCCGCACCCTTGATTGGAGGGATGATCACGGCCCCCTTTCTTTCATTGATCGTAATCCCTGTCGCCTATCTTTGGTGGCAGGAAAAGTTACTAACGGGCCAGGAGCACTGAATCCAACGCCTAATGCGGTGAAATCTCAGGCGCCGGACGCTGTTTTTCTTCCAGATGTTCCATCAAGGCATACGACAATTCACGCGTGCCCAAGCCATTAATGGCAGAAATACGGAACACTGGCCCTCGCCAATTAAGGCGCGTTACGATGTCCTGACAATGTGCATCGCGCTCATCCTCAGGCAACAGATCAACCTTGTTTAACACCAGCCAACGTTCACGCGCAGCCAGGTCGCTACTGAATTTTTGCAGCTCGACTTCCAGTTTGCGCACATCCTCCACGGGGTCGGAGGTGTCGCCAAAAGGTGCGATATCCACCAGGTGCAGCAGCAGGGACGTGCGCGACAGGTGTTTGAGAAACTGAATGCCTAGTCCGGCACCCTCTGCGGCGCCTTCGATCAGCCCTGGGATGTCGGCTACCACAAAACTGCGGTGTGGCTCAACGCTGACCACGCCAAGATTGGGGTGGAGCGTAGTAAACGGATAATCCGCCACCTTGGGGCGAGCCGCCGAAATGGCGCGGATCAATGTCGATTTGCCGGCGTTGGGCATACCCAGCAGGCCCACATCGGCAAGCAGCTTCAGCTCCAGGCGCAGGTTGCGCTCGTCGCCCGGCGTGCCTGGCGTGAACTGCCGTGGGGTACGGTTAGTGCTGCTCTTGAAGCGGGTGTTGCCCAAGCCGTGCCAGCCGCCTTTTGCCACCAGCAAAGTTTGCCCCGCCACTGTGAGGTCGCCCATCACCTCGTCGGTGTCGGCGTCAATCACTACCGTACCCACGGGTACCGGGACATATAAGTCATCGCCGCTTTTACCCCTGCAATCGCTGCCCATACCGTTTTGGCCGCGCTCGGCGCGAAACTGGCGGGTAAAGCGGAAATCCGCCAATGTGTTTAACCCGGAGTTTGCGACCAGGTAGACGCTGCCGCCATCACCGCCATCACCGCCGTCCGGGCCACCGAAAGGAATAAATTTCTCACGGCGGAAGCCGACGCAGCCACTGCCGCCATCACCGCCCAAAACCTGGATAATTGCTTCGTCGATAAATTTCATATTCTGGTATCTCTGGGTGCTTTCCTGCTTTGAGGGGGGGCGGGTGTTTGCCGGGGCTTCGCCCTTACAATGCAGTGAATGGGTGCGTAGTGGCAGGTATTTTATAGTGGCGGCAAATCGCGGGGATATCAAGCTGTGCAACAAAAAACCCCGTGCTAGGACGGGGCTTTTTGCGGGGCACTGTACTAAGCCGCTTTTTAATCAGGGATAACGCTTACAACCCTGCGATTGTTGGGACCCTTGGTTGCGAACACCACGGTGCCCGCCGCTTTGGCGAACAGGGTATGATCGCGGCCACAGCCGACATTTACGCCAGGGTTAAAGTGCGTGCCGCGTTGTCTGACAATGATATTGCCGGCCAGTACGCGTTCGCTGCCAAAGCATTTCACGCCAAGACGTTTTGATTCTGAATCGCGGCCGTTGCGAGTAGAGCCGCCTGCTTTTTTATGTGCCATTTGTGTATGACCTCAGTAACTGATTTGATAACTTTAGGAGCTTAACCGGCGCTGATGCCGGTGATCTGTAATTCCGTGTAATTCTGGCGATGCCCGGTGATGTTGCGGTAATGCTTGCGGCGACGCATCTTGACGATTTTGATCTTTTCGCCGCGCCCGTGCGATTTGACGGTGGCCGTTACCTTGCCGCCAGCAACATAAGGGGTGCCGATTTTGATATCATCACCATTGGCGACCATTAACACCTGGTCAAAGTCGAGCGAGGCACCTTCTTCAGCCGCCAGTGTCTCAACCTTCAAAACGTCGCCTTCGGTAACCCGGTACTGCTTTCCGCCGCTGATAATCACCGCGTACATAAATTCTTTTCTCCAAATTCTTGTGCATAACCAAGCCCCGGCGCAAACGGTTTTTCGCCTTCGGGCTTTGATAAAAGGCTAATTCTAACGTCCGGCGGGAGAAAGGTCAAACGATAATCCTAAAACAAACGTAACTACTCAGGTACCCCAAAATAGCGATGCAATTTCTGGTTTGAAAAATAGTTGGCATAAGCGATAATTCGGCGATGAATGATTTACCCACACTTGACCACCTCACTGTTGCCGAAAAAGACACGCTGATCTGCGAGC
>JACPOZ010000060.1 GCA_016191235.1 Gammaproteobacteria bacterium | reverse complement strand
TGCTCGCGCGACCAGCCCTTGGAGACGAAGTAGTCGACATCGGCCATGAGCTTGTTGTCGTTCTTCTTATCGTATCCAGGTGCCGACGCGCCCGAGTAGTTAACCGTGCCGTCGCCAGCTCCTTGGCCGGCTGCCGGTCCGAAGTTCCCGGTCGTGGGACCGCCGCCGGTGAATGGGTTCTGGATGCGCTTGCCACCGATGGCCTCGATCACCGTGTTCAGGCGCTCGAAGACCCAGTCGAATGCCGTCGCCATCGCCTTCTTGATGGCATCGAAGATCACGGGTGCGACGTTGACAATGGCCTTCACGAGGTTGTCCGCGAAGCCATTCCACATTTTCTCAAGACCGCCGATCAGCTTCGACCAGGCGGAGCGGATATCCTCGGCCGTTCCGAAGAAGACCGAGTAGATCAGTCGCAACGCACCAACGACATACTCCTTATAGCCTTCCCACATGATCTTGAGCGCATCGATGACGGGTTCGACGTACTGGCGAATATCGCCCCATACGCGCAACGCCGTCTCACGGATGGTCTTCCATCCGCGGTCGACTTC
This sequence comes from Gammaproteobacteria bacterium, assembly GCA_016191235.1. Classification (GTDB taxonomy): domain Bacteria; phylum Pseudomonadota; class Gammaproteobacteria; family Ga007554; genus LNEJ01. Next base: position 595 of record JACPOZ010000060.1, on the reverse strand, counting down.
AGACCAGAACTCCGCGAAGCGCGCCTTGCCTCCTTCGTTGTAGGTATTCCAGTCGTCCCATAGCAAGGCGATGGCGGCCGCGAGCGCACCAATCCAACCGATGGGACCTGCGACCCAAAGCGCGAAGGCGGCAAAGCCCGCAGCCAGCACCGTGAAGATCGTGCGCAGCTGCTCGGGGTTCTTCTGGAGCCACACGAAAGTGTCTTGGGCGATCTGCATGATGCGGATGAGGTACGGCGCCAAGTCCGTGATCAGCATACGGCCGAGCGTCGCAAAGGATTGCGTCACCCCGCCCATGTTGTATTCCAGGTCTTGCGCCGCCTTCGCCTGCTCCTTCGTGACCAGCCCCCACCGCTCCTGGTCCTTCATGAACTTATTGAAGACCTCATCCGACTGGATGAGGATGTTGATCAGGTCATCCGAGAGGCCAAGACCATTACCAATCGCCTTCGCCCGCGCGGCGTTCATTCCCTGAAACGCTTTGTGGAGATCAGGCAGGAGCGAGACGGCATCCCTAATCTCGCCGTTCATGCCTTGGAGCGATAGGTTCGCCCCCGGAGCATACGCCTGCAACGCGCGCAGATACGGGATGAAG
>JACPOZ010000059.1 GCA_016191235.1 Gammaproteobacteria bacterium | reverse complement strand
TCAACAACAAGATACGCGTCATCCAACGCCGTGCATATGGTCTGAGAGATGAAGAATATCTGCGACTAAAAATACTCACGTCTATGCTCCCGAGGCTCTAAAAAACATGAAATTTACCCACACGATCACGCGAAGAGCCATCATTTTTATATTCATAATGACAATACGGGGCCGTATCAAACTTTTCCGGAGCGGAAGGAGGCAGGGGCAAATTACTTTTTGGAAGATGTTGCACTTGCTATCCCGCTCTTGCCTGGTGATGTTTATGTCAGTGGGGAGGAGGCGGACACAACGTCTCGCGAGCTTCTGGGGAAGATATTGCAGTTATTTGAGGCAATGGGCAGCCAAGTCAATCTCAATGATTTTCTAAACCAAGTTGTTATCCGAACATATTTGATAGATAAGCACAAATTTCGCGAATGGGCACGTAACAGCGGAATGACTAAAGAACTCAAAGAATATTATCGTATAAAATCTCTTCCTAGGAGGGTCTGGATTACCGAAATTAGTCTGTTTTTGAATTATGGTGAAGCAGATATTGGTAAGGCGCAGCGCATAGGCGAGATATTAGTTGATCCGACCGGCGATCCAAATGATGGTCCTTTTCTTTCTATTCACCTGAATATGACTCCATTTTCCGTTGATGATTTTATGGGGCGTGGAATTTTAGTAGACCGTGATCCTAATACAGGTGATATAGAATTTAGGGGCTTGTCGTCGGACGTGCCGTATGGCCCCATGACAAGACGTTCTGTTAGTTGATGTGATGGCTGAAACCGTTAGGTTTAAGGCTGGTGAATGATTTATGAGTAGTAGCTCACTCCGGTGGCAAGTACTAGTATAATTATTGAGGATTCAAGGAGATGGCGGTAGGATTGACAGGTTTGCCAGAGATGCATCCGGTGGCGGGCATCCGTCTCGGCACGGCATGCGCAGGCATTAAAAAACCGGGGCGGCGTGATCTGGTGGTGGTGGAGCTGGCAGAGGGCGCGCGTTGCGCCGCCGTGTTCACGCGCAACGCCTTCTGCGCCGCGCCAGTGATCGTGGCCCGCAATCATCTTGCTACCGCCCGCTACCTGCTGATCAATACCGGCAACGCCAACGCCGGCACTGGCGAACAGGGCATGCGTGACGCCCTGGCCTGTTGCGCCGCGCTGGCGCAACAGGTGGGGTGTGTGCCTGAGTCCGTCCTGCCGTTTTCCACCGGCGTGATCGGCGAACCCTTGCCGGTGCAGCGCATCGTCGCTGGGCTGCCCGAGGCCTGCGCAAATCTGAGTGAGGCGGGCTGGGAGGATGCCGCCCACGGCATCATGACCACCGACACTGTGCCCAAGGGTGCGTCACGCCACCTGCTAATAGACGGGCAGGCAGTTGCCGTCACCGGCATCGCCAAAGGCTCGGGCATGATCCGCCCCGACATGGCCACCATGCTCGCTTTTGTCGCCACCGATGTGGCCTGTGATGCCGCGCTTTTGCAGCAATGCCTGAACGAGGCCGTGGCGGTGTCATTTAACCGCATCACCGTGGACGGCGACACCTCCACCAACGACGCATGTGTGCTGATTGCTACAGGGAAAAGCACGCTCGCGGCCATTGCCAGCACGTCCGATGATGCCTATAAGCTGCTGTGCGCGGCCGTCACCGAGGTTTGCACCGAGCTTGCGCAGGCCATTATCCGCGATGGTGAAGGCGCTACCAAGCTGATCACTGTTGACGTTCAGGAGGGCGGGAGTGTTGACGAGTGCGCGCTGGTGGCCTATGCCGTCGCTCATTCTCCTTTGGTCAAAACCGCATTCTTTGCCAGCGACCCCAACTGGGGCCGCATCCTTGCTGCCGTGGGCCGTGCCGGGCTTTCTGGTCTGGATGTTGGGTGTATCTCCATCTATCTTGATGAAGTCTGCATCGTCCGCAACGGCGGTCGCGCGGATGAATACCGTGAGGAACTGGGGCAGCAGGTGATGAAGCGCGACGAAATCACTGTGCGCATCCACCTTGGTCGCGGCACACATCATGACAAGGTGTGGACCTGTGACTTCTCCTATGACTACGTGCGGATTAACGCGGAATACCGGACATAGTCCTAGCAGCCTGCCCCAGGGCGCTCGCATCCGCCAAGCCTGGGCTTATTCGGGTTGCTTTTGCGCCTGTGGCTGAGGGCGTTCCCCCACGCGGGCAGTGAAAGTGATTTCCTTGCCGTTGCGCAGCCCCCGCAAGCGCGTCTCCGCGCCCGGCGTGATTTTGGCGATGGCGTTCACCAGGTCCTTGGCCGTGGTTACGTTTTGATCGTTGACCTGAGTGATAATATCGCCGGATTTCAGTCCGCCCTTGCTGGCCGGGCTGTTGGGCAATACACCGGCAACCACCACCCCACTTACATTTTTCGCGCCGAAGGATTCTGCCAGTTCAGGTGTAAGATCCTGGGCTTCGATGCCGAGCCAGCCGCGAACCGTATGGCCGTGCTCGACAATCTGCTGCATGACATTCTTGGCGATGCTGACTGGAATGGCGAAACCAATACCCTCCGACCCCCCCGAGCGCGAAAAGATTGCCGTATTGATCCCGATCAACTGTCCGTAGGCATTGATCAATGCCCCGCCGGAGTTGCCGGGGTTGATGGCGGCGTCGGTCTGGATGAAATTCTCAAAGGTATTGATGCCGAGTTCGTTGCGGCCTGTGGCGCTGACAATGCCCATCGTCACGGTCTGGCCGACGCCGAAGGGATTACCGATGGCCAGTGCGACATCGCCGACACGCGGTGCGTCCTGGCTGATGGTGATGCCGGGAAGGTTGTCGAGGCTGATTTTTAATACTGCAAGATCAGTTTCCGGGTCTGTGCCAACGATAGTTGCCTCCGCGCTGCGCCTGTCATGCAACCCGACCTTGATTTCGTCGGCGCCTTCGACAACATGGTTGTTGGTCAGAATGTAACCTTGCGCGCTGATGATGACCCCTGATCCCAGGCTGTTTTCCTGGCGCTTGCCGGGCGCGGGCAGCTTGTCGCCGAAAAAGCGGCGGAAAGCGGGGTCGTTAAAGAGCGGATTGGGGTTCTGGGTGACGACCTTTGCCGTAAAAATATTCACTACTGACGGCGCAGCAAGCTCCACTGCGCGCGCATACGACACCGGGCCGGACATGTCTTGTGTGATTTCACGGGGCGGCAGTGCGGGAGCGCTCACTGGCGCCGCTCCTTCCTTGAATTCAACAATGGGACGCCGCTCCAGGGTGGCGGGGCGGAAGAAAAACATCACAACAAACGCAACGGCCAGCCCAACCACGGTTGCTTCAGCAAGAAATATGAGTATTTTACGTGTCTGCATGATATTGGTGTCCTCAGAGAGGCGATGGTACTGAAATTCTGGTGTAGTCTACTAAATAATTGATTGGAAGGTTTGTTCTTCTGAAGGATGAGATCCCTTTCCCAGATTTCTTTTTTGGCGCGCAGTTTTAAAAACACGGTCAAAACAGGGATTATGTTGTTGCTTTTGATTTTTACCGGTAATTTACCGATGGTATCGGTCAAGCGGCATATAATTTTGTTGCGTGTTTTGAAGTGCCATTTCGAGTGTATTTTTGTGTTATCTGTACAATGTCTGAAGAAACTCGATATTTTGGCATTGACACGCTCTATAAAGTTGTTCTAGGATTCGAGGCGTAGGGGCAGTCAAAGATAAAAATATAAATTTAATTGCCTATTATCATTAGCCTTTTGCACCTAATACTAACAAAATAAATACGGAAATTGGTGGGAGCGCGAATTGATCGGGAATTAAAGGATTAGGGGGGGTGCAGATTAGCGTGTCCTGTCGTTTAAGTATCCCTTCTTTACATCTTTAGTTCTCGATCATCGCAGTGCGTTTCCTTTGGCATTTAGGGTGGCGCATGGGTGTCCTCGTTCCTTCTGTGGGGCGGGTGTGCCGCATTCTGTATCGGGAGGGGTGTTTGCCTCGCATTGCGTGGTGTCCGTCTATGGCGGACGCTCCTTTCCGTGATGCTGAAATCCCGTGGTAATTTATATAAACATCGAGGGTTGAGATGTCGCACGGTTATCTTTCTTTACACGGTTATCTTTCTTTATCTGGGCCGGTGGGTTCTTCGGGGGTGGCTGCGCCGCATTACCGTGGTTCACGCTATTTTCTGATGGCGCTTGCCGCCATGGTGCTGGGCTTTTTTCTCGCGATGTCGTCCGCGTGGGCCGATGGCGGGACCGGGGTTCCAAACGCGGTCCCTCCGAAAGGCGAGTATGAGGGTAAAAACGTCGAGCAACCTATCGAGTTTCCTCATAACATCCATGTTGATGTCAACAAGATCAACTGCATGTACTGCCATACCTACGCACGCCGCAGCAAGGTTGCCGGTATTCCGCCGACCAGCAAGTGCATGGGTTGCCATCTTGTGATCGCCACCGACAAGCCGCGTATCAAAAAGCTCACGGAATACTGGGAGAAAAAGGAGCCGCCGCGCTGGAAGAAAGTGCATGACGTTCCTGATTTCGTGCATTTTACCCACGAGAAACACCTGAAGAGGTTTGTGTTCGACAACGAAGGCATGTCTGTCGACCGGGTTCCTGAGGTATGTGCCTTCTGTCACGGCGAGGTCAAGAAGATGACAGTTGCGCACAAGGTGAAGCCTCTGAATATGGGGTTCTGCGCCCGTTGTCACGAGGCAAATAAAGGTCCGTTCGACTGCTGGAAGTGTCACAAGTAATAACTAATTGAACAGGGTGCGCTTGGGGTTTGTGTGCGCAGCGTTTTGAATTGCACGTTGAGGTGGGTGATTTGCTATGAGTGGTAACGATATCAACCGCAGAGACTTTCTGAAGATCCTGGGTTGGAGCGGTGTGGGTGTAGCCGTTGCCGGCTGTGATAGGCCAACGACTGTTACCCTTGAAGAGGGCAAGGAGGAGGTGGTCGCCTACCTTCAGCCCGAAGAATATGTTATTCCAGGTGTTGGCGTCTGGTTTGCGTCAACCTGTCAACAATGTCCGGCGGGCTGCGGTGTCCATGGGCGTGTGCGCGAAGGGCGCGTGCTCAAGATGGAAGGCAATCCTGATTCGCCAATCAATAAAGGCAAGCTGTGCCAGATGGGTCAGGCCGGTGTGCAGGGGCATTACAACCCTGATCGCTTGAAGAAGCCCATGTTGCGCAAGGGCGGCGCGCTGGCTGAGGTGTCCTGGGAAGAGGCGCTGGCGCTGTTGGAGCAGAAAACAGGATCAGCGTCGGGTTTGGCGGGGGATCGTTTCGCCTGGTTTACCGGTACGGTAAGCGGCCACCAATCGGTGCTGCTATCCGCTCACCTTGCTGCGATGGGCTCGAAAAATCATTTCATCCACGAAACGATCAATAACGCCGTAGTGCGTGCAGTCAATCAGGATATGCTCGGCGAGGCCATGCCGCGTTATGATCTTCCTGCGGCAAAAATGGTTTTGTCATTTGGTGCTGATCTTGTCGGAGCGGGAGCCTCGCCCGTGCATTTTTCAGGTGAGTACGCCAAGTTCCGCACGGGTTCCCAGCGTGGTGTGCTGGTGCAGGTCGAACCCAAGATGACCCTCACAGGCGGCAGCGCCGATCTGTGGGTGCCGATTCGTCCTGGCACAGAAGGAATTCTTGCATTGGGTATTGCCAAGCAGGTTTTGCTTGGGGATGAAGTTAAACTCGCAGGACTACCTGAAAATATCCGCACGCTGGTTACAGGTTACGATGTTGAAAAGGTTGCCAGCATCACAGGAGTAACAGGCGATCGTATAATGCGGATTGCCAAGTTGCTGAAAGAACGTTCCCCCAGCCTGGTTCTGGCGGGCGCATCGGTCGAAGGCCATGCCCATGGTTACCAGTCGGCTGCAGCGATCATGGTGCTCAACATCGTGCTCGGCAATATCGGCAAGACGGTGCTTCCCTCTGGATCGTCCGCCTTCCCGCAGATGGAGGCCAAGGCAGGCGGCACCCGCGATCTCCTGGCTTTGGCGGATGCCGCTGACAAGAAAGCACTGGATGTGGTGTTCTTCCATGGCGCGAACCCCGTCTATACCGCCCCCGCTGCTCTGGGGCTGAACGACAAGCTAAAAAATATCCCGTTCAAGGTGGCCTTCGCCGTATATCCGGATGAGACCGCCATGAGTGCTGATCTGGTGTTGCCCATCCTGTCCGTCCATGAAGACTGGGGTACCCACATGGGGGTTTATCAGCCCGAGCAAAAGTCGATCAGTATTCAACAGCCGCTGATGGAGCGTTTGTATCCCGACACCAAGGGATTTGGCGATCTGCTGCTGGCCTTGCTGAAGGTGCGCCAGGTTAAGGAGTATGAGTCTTTTGCGGATTATTACGGCTATCTGAAAAATGCGTTTGCCGCACTGCCCGCTTCTGTGAAGGGCGATGCTGTAAGCGACGAGGACTTCTGGGGCAAGAGCCTGCAGAAAGGCGTGCTGAATGTAGGCACTGTTGCTGGATCCCTTAATCCCAGGATGGTTGAAATCAGCTTCCCCGAATTTAAGAGCGACGCACAGGAGTATTACCTGGTGCCGTCTGCACGGCTTGGTTTGTGGGATGGCCGTCATGCCAACTTGCCCTGGCTACAGGAGGCCCCCGATCAGATCAGCAAGGTGGTGTGGACCTCCTGGGTGGAAATGCATCCGGCGACGGCCGCCAAGCTGGGCGTAAAAGAAGGCGACTTCGTCAAAGTGACCTCCGCGCAGGGGGCTGTCGAGGCGCAGGTATATGTCTATAAGGGCATCCATCCGCAGGTTATCGCTGTGCCGATGGGGCAGGGGCATGAAGAATATGGCAGATATGCCAAGGGGCGCGGCGTCAATCCACTCAAGATTCTCGCCCCGGTTACCGATGCGAAAACCGGCGAGCTGGCCCTGTATGGCACCCGCGTAACAGTGGCCCAGTCAGGCCGGCGCGAGGTGTTGGTGAAGCTGATGGGCAGCGAGACCCAGCTTGGACGCAAAATGGTGAGTACTGTTACTGCAAGCGTGTTTGACCGCACAGAGGGGACAAAGAATGTCACTTGATAACATTTTGACTAACTGGTCCAGGTACCGGAAAGGCGCCGAAGAAGGTGGCTTCCACGAGTACGAGCACCAGTGGGGTATGGTTGTTGATCTGAATAAATGTATCGGCTGCAACGCCTGTTCAGTCGCCTGTTACGCCGAAAACAACCTGCCGGTGGTGGGTGAGAAGCGCTGCGGTAAAAACCAGGCCATGAACTGGCTGCGCATTGAGCGTTATTGGGACGAGCCTGATCTGGAGCCTTACAAGGCGACTCCCACGGCGAATGTTGATGCCTGGATTGAGGGCAACCCTCCTGCCAAAAAGACCGAACTGAAACCATCCATGCCGAGCAGCTATCTTCCGGGCTTGCTCGAACTGGAAGGAAAAAGCTTTACCGAACGGGTCGGATTTGATGGGATCAAGAGCGAATTCCAGGACTTCGGTGCGAGTTTCTTGCCAATGATGTGCCAGCAGTGTCATGCCGCTACCTGCGAGCCGGTCTGTCCGGTGGCTGCAACATATCATACGCCGGATGGCCTCAACGCTCAGGTGTATAACCGCTGTATCGGGTCACGTTACTGTTCCAACAACTGCCCCTACCGGTTGCGCTATTTTAATTTCTGGTCCTACTATGAGGATGCCTGGCCGGAGCCGCTGCACATGCAGCTCAACCCGGACCTCAGCGTGCGCGACAAGGGTGTGATGGAAAAATGCACCTTCTGCATCCAACGCATACGCGTGGCGAAGGATAAGGCCAAGATGGAAGACCGCAAGGTGATCGACGGCGAGTTTTCGACTGCGTGCGTACAGACGTGTCCCACTGGGGCGTTGGTGTTCGGTGACATGCAGGATCCTGATAGTCACGTAAGCAAGCTGTGGAGCTACCATCAGGTGGAGCGCGGCAAGACCAAACAGAGCAAAGAAAACAAGGAGCTTCGCGGCTACCGTATTCTGGAAGGCTTGAACACCGACCCCAGCGTGCTGTACCTGGAGCGGGTCCGCGAAGTTTAAGGGTGGGGGTTCCCGTGGTTGTTTGTGAGTCAATCCTGGTATTTTCAATGACAACTCAACAGATCAGGTCGGTGGAAAAGACGGCATGAAATACGTAAACGAAAAAGATATCAACGAAGAGATCAAGTGGGCGCAGATCAATACGGATATTCTGCAAAGTCTGCAGAATCCCAGAAAAGCCTATTGGATCGCCATTGCAGTATGCCTGGCTATGCTCTCTTGCGCTGTCGTTGCAGAGGTGTACCAGTATCAGACCGGTTTGGGCGTGGCGGATCTTAACCGTCCGCACATGTGGGGGTTATATATTGCAACCTTCATTTTCTGGATCGGCATGAGCCATTCGGGAACCCTGTTGTCGGCAATTTTGCATATTATCCATGCCGACTGGCGTAAACCGATCTATCGCTTTGCAGAGGCGATGACGACGTTTTCGCTGATGACGGCGGGCTTTTTCCCCATGCTCCATCTGGGACGTATGTGGAATCTGTACTGGGTTATCCCGTATGTCAGCGACCGCGGCATCTGGCCGAATTTCCGGTCGCCTCTGGTGTGGGACGCCTTTGCGATCACCACCTACCTTACCTCGTCGGCGCTGTTCCTCTTCATCGGCATGATCCCCGATCTGGCGATTTGCCGTGATAACGTGACTGGCTGGCGCAGGAAGCTCTATACCGTGCTCTCGCTGGGATGGCAAGGTACGGATCGTCAGTGGCGCCACTTCCGCAAGACCTATATGCTGATGGCCTGCTTCCTGATTCCGCTGGCGGTCTCGGTGCATTCTATCGTGTCTTCCGACTTTGCCATGTCGATCATGCCGGGCTGGCATGTGACCAGCTTCCCTCCCTATTTTGTGGCGGGCGCGCTGTACTCAGGATGCGCGGCTATCATCACGCTGTTTATCCTCTTGCGGTACTTCTTCAGGCTGGAAGAGTACATGACGGTTGCTCTGATGGAGAAGACCTGCAAATTGACCTTTGCTATCGCCATGGTCTGGACTTACCTGAATCTGGTTGAGTTTGGTGCGACATGGTACGGACATGATCCCGTCGCCAAGGAGGTGTTGATCTCCAAGTTCGTCGGTCCATTCGCTCCTTATTTCTGGGCAATGATGTTCTTTGGGTCAGTGCTGCCATTCGCCCTGGCCTTCGAAAAGCTGCGCCGCCACATGGCGACCATGATGGTTGTTTCCATCCTGCTCAACGTTGGTATGTGGCTTGAACGCTGGATGATCGTAGGCCCGACACTGTCACATGCCTATGCTCCCGAGGCGTGGAACTTCATGTGGCCGAGTATTGTGCAGTGGGCCATCGTGTTTGGCAGCTTCGGCTGGTTCGGGTTGCTATTCCTTATCTTTGTGAAGGTGTTTCCGTGCGTCTCCATGTACGAAGTTAAGGAGATGGTGTTCCATCGCAGACGGGAAGCGCATGCCGAGGTGGCTGAAAAGTTCCATCGGCGAGCGGCGGATGTGCAGCAGGCTACTGGCAGACCCAGTGTAGAAGGGGCGTAATCATGAAAAAGAAATACCGTGTCTTGGGTTTGTTTTCTGACTTTGAGGAGGCCTTTGCAGCCATTGCCGACATCCGGCAGTACAAGGTTCCTGGCGTGTCCGTCGACGATGTCAGATTGATGTCTCCCATCGAGCACCCGGAGATTGAAGAGGTGTTGGGTGACCGTCCGGCGCATGTGCCGAAGTTCACACTTGCCGGTGCCATATTCGGCATTACCTTCGGTTTCCTGTTCCTGGCGTCGGCACAGGCAAACTTTTTGGTGCAGCCTCAGGGCGGCAAACCGGTTGTGCCGCTGCCTTCCAACATTGTATTGACCTATGAGATGCTGATTTTGTTTGGTGTCCTTTTTACTGTAATCAGCTTCCTGCTCCTGTCCGGCCTTCTGTTCGGGAAAAAGGAAAAGCTGTACAGCGAAAAAATCGCCGTGGATCAAATTGGCATCATTATGGAGTTGGACGAGGATACGTTTGAGCCTTTGAAAGCGCTGTTCAGGCAGCATAAAGTACTTGAAATTCGGGAAGAGGTGATCAAATGAGGTTTGTTGGTCCGCTATTAGCTGCGATGCTGGTGCCCACGGCGGCGTTTGCCTGGCCGTGGTCGCAGGATATGATGAATCAGCCCAGCATCAAGCCTCAGGAAGGACCGATGGCGCCTTTCCCCAAGCGCTCGGTTCCGACGCAGGGGATTGCAACCACGGTTGCCAATCGGGATGAGACGAAGGATCTGGTGAATCCTATTCCGGTATCCGAGGCATCCCTAAAGAAGGGCAAGGTGCTGTTCAGGATTTATTGTGCGGCATGCCACGGGCTTACCGGGCAGGCGGATTCTCCGATCACTGCGAAGATCGGTGCAATCAACCTGACCGACGATTATGCCCAGAAGAATCTCACCGAGGGATGGATATTCGGCACCATTACCTTTGGCAGCGCGATTATGCCGGCCTATGGTAAACCGAGCGCACGTGAAGATGGGCGTGGCTCGAATGACCTGTCCGTGGAAGAGCGCTGGCATGTGGTGAACTATGTTCGTCATAAAATGGTTCAGGATGCACAGGCCGAGCCTGCGAAAACCGTATCCGCTAAATAAAACGTAATAGAAATACGAACACCAGAGGGGCAAAATGGAAAACTTTGGTAGCTGGTCAGTATTGACCGTAGACTTTTTGATTATTCTGTATCTTGCGCTGGGTGGCGTGACATTTTCTGCTGTCCTTCACCTGGTCAATGGCAAATGGCGCTTTCAGGTGCGCAAGCTGGCCTGCGCCCTGGCGGTGCTGTTCCCCATTGCGTTTGTTTTGCTGCTGGTGCTTTTGGCAAACGGCGAGGCGACCTTCCAGTGGCTGGCGCATGCCCATGATGAAGGGCATCACCTGCCGGGTTGGCATGACTACACCTTCCTGGTGACCCGGCAAATCATCGGCTTCCTGATCGTGGCGGGCCTGTATGGCCTGTTCATCAAGTATCAGCATCTGAGTGAGATTGACGAGTCCTATGCAGTGCAGCGGCGTTTCCGCAATATTGCCCTGTTGATTCCGGTTGCATATTTCCTTTATGCAACGATGGTGGCGTGGGATTTTGAAATGACCATGTTGCCCGGCTGGCACAGTGCGAGCTATGGCGCCTATCATTTCGTGAGCAATTTCCATGGTTTCCTGGCTTTCTTTACGATCTTTCTGTTTTTCCTGTATCGTTCGGATAAGCTGACCAAGCCGTTCGAGCCCCATATATTCAATTATATGGCGCAGTTCATGCTGGCCTTTACCATTCTGTTTACATATCTGTACTTCACTCAGTATCTGATCATGTGGTACGGGCGTCTGCCTGACGACGTGACACGCTACAGGAACATGATGTACCAGGGTTTTGGTCCGCTGTGGTGGACGTTCCTGACCATGAAGTTCATCATTCCGTTTACCACGCTGGCAATCACGCCAAATCGTCACAATCCGTATGTGATCGTGATGGTGGCGACGTCGATCTGGCTCGGCACCTGGATTGAGCGCTATACCTGGATCGCGGGATCGGTGGATCCTCAGTACTACACCATGCCGATGACCTCCGCGTTTGGTATCGGTGTGACCATCGCCATCTTCGGTGTGGCGTGGTTCGCGGTGAGATGGTCGTTGACCAGATACGGGCTGATTAAGGCATAACTTCAAATCTTGTTGCTTAAAAAATATACCGCTGACCCTGGGAAACATGGGGTCAGCGGTTTTTTTTTGAATGCCCCGCTAAAATCCCATTTTCAGAAATCAACATTGCATGGTTTTGCTCTTGGGGAGGGCGGTTTTTTGGAGTATATAAATTATTATATATCAATGGGTTGGTCGCTTACTCCTTGACTTTGTGCGGGATTGTTTGATATATGTGTGCCCGCGATATGTAAAAACAGCGCCAGGACATGCCATGCTTCAGCGTGTCAACCTGGTATTTTGCTGCAAGGGATTCGCAACTTTCCCTATGCTGGTTAAGTGGGTATTGATATGACAATAGCAAAGCGTAAAAGGGTTGGGGCATGTTCTGTTCCTATCCGTAAGGTCCGGCGTCGGCCGTTCGCCCTTCTGGCTTCCCTGGCAGCAGGGTTGTTGATCAGCTCTCCATCGTACGCCGCTATTTTCGCTGTCAACAGCACGGCCGATGCAGTCGATGCCAAGCCCGGTGATGGCAAATGCGCAACCAGCCTAACAGGCACTACCTGCACCCTGCGCGCCGCGATCATGGAGGCTAATGCGTTGGCGGGGGCGGATACCATCACGCTACTAGGGGCAACGTACACTCTCAGCATCACCGGCACGGGCGAAAACAGCGCCGCCAAAGGCGATCTTGATGTCACCGGTGGGGGTGATTTGACTATCCAGGGCGTCAGCCCAACATCCACGCGCATCCTGGCCGGGGGAGGGGGGTTCTTTTCTTCCCCAGGCATTGATCGCGTGTTCCACTTTATTGGCAAAAATAATGTCACTATCAGCAATGTGTCGATAGAAAATGGCTATGTAACTGGCGCCAAGGGTGGCGGCGGCGGTATTTTCAATGAAGCGGCTTGGGTGACGCTCTCGAACTGCCAGTTAGTTGGGAACATTACGGAATGGTCGGATTCGGCCAAATCGGGCGGGCAGGGCGGCGGTGTGTATAACGCCGCCGGTGCCAAGATGACCATTAACAATTGCACCTTCAAAAGTAACAAGGCCAACACCAGCACCAGCTCTTCCGAGAACGCCTTTAACGGGGGCGGTGCGATCTATAACGGTGGCGAGATGTCCGTCAGCAACAGCGTCGTAGACGCGAATACATCAAGCAGGTTTGGCGCTGGTGTGCTGAACAATATGGGGACGTTGTCCATCACGGCCAGTATCATCAGGGACAACACGGGGCCGGCTATCGATGCCTCGGGCTTCGGTGGAGCGAGCGGCGCAGGGGGGGGCGGAGGCATCGCCAATTTCAGCGGCCAGGTGACGCTCAGGGACAGCCGGGTGAGCGGGACCAGGTCGATGGAGGGCGGCGGTATCTACAATTATCCGGCAGGTCCTACGCAGGCGCGGGTGATTGTTATCTCCAGCGCCATCACCGCCAATGGGGCGGACATGTGGGGTGGAGGTGTTAGCAACTGGGACAGGATGAATGTTTTCTATAGCTCTGTCACCGGAAATGTGGTGGGTGCGAGCGGTGGTCAATTCGGTTTTAATGGCGCCTTCATGGGTGAGGGGGGCGGTTTCTCCAATATGGGGATTGGCGACCTGCTGGTCCAGCATTCCACCATCAGCGGCAACACGGTCGCTCGCGCGGGCGGTGGGGTTTTCAATGGCTCGAAGGTCAGGCTTGCTCATGTCACGTTAAGGAATAATAAGGCCGCGAGCGGCCCCCTCTGTACCAGCGGCGGTAGTGGTGGCGGCTTCGGCGGAGGTGGTTTCGGCGGTTGCAGTGGCAGCTATGTCTTCGGTAACGAGCTATTCAATAGCTCCTCCGCTTCATCGTCGAATAAAGGCATAATTCTGGAGCGCACCATCATCGGGGGTGGCGCCAGCCCTGCCGGGAATTGCCTGGCGGGCGATTCTGATACCGACGGTTTCAGCGCTGCATTAACCAAGCTTGTTCCATTCACGGCCACGTCGAACGGTTACAACATCGACAGCGGCAATACCTGTGCGCTGGGAATCGCCCCAGGCACTACCGACCGAATCAATACCGCTCCTAATGTTGCGGCGCTGGCCGATTTTGGTCAGGGTGCTACTCTTCCCGGCGGCGGCAAAGTGCCCCAGTGGTTACATATGCCGAACGCAGGCAGTCCGGCGATCAACGCTATTCCCAATAATCTCTGTCCCAAGCCGGGGGTGGATCAGCGTCTCTATATCCGGCCCGATGTGGCGGGCGGTTTGTGCGACATTGGCGCGGTGGAAGTTGGCAACACCAAGGCCACGCTCGCGGATTTGAATGTTGCGGTGACCTTTGCCGCCAGCGCAGCCTCTGTCAGGGCTGTTGCGGAGAACATGAGCTACGCAATCGCGGTGACTAACGACGGCCCAGATAATGTGACTGATGTAATCACCATTACCCAGGTCTTCGATGCTGATGTTTCGCTTGCTACGTTCGGCCCCCGTGATACCGCCAATCTGAGCTGTTTATTGACCGATGCGAAAACAGTGACCTGTTCGTATTCCGGGGGGGTGGTGGCGGGCAGCTCCTTTGATGCCTATGTGATCGTCAAGCCAGCAGACCCTACCCTGAAGACACTCAACAGCACGGTTACGGTTTCGTACCCGGAACTCGGCGCCACAGTTGACCCTGTACCCAGCAACGATAGCGTCACTGTCACGAGGGGCGTGACAACGGCTCTTGATCCGTTTCCGAGCAATACTGCAGCGCCAGGGGGCGGCTCTGCCAGCGGTGGTGGTGGCGCCTTCGGGGTGTTGTCTTTGATGTTGCTGGGCATGTTTGCTGTGTGGCGGGGCTATAGGCGCAGTGCGGCTCGTGTTATGTAGGCCAGGCTCCAGGTAACGAAATAAGCAGGGCGATGCCATCCAGCACGTCCTGCTTTTTTGTCAGCTTCTCACGCAGCTTGTCGATATCCGCACAAGCTGAAATATGCCCTTGGCAATGAAGTGTTCATTGATCCGAATTTGTCTCAAAACGATGCTACTGTGTTTCAAAGCAGCATCATCGCCAGCCTCGTTAGCCCCGCTACCGCCGCCGGGAACTGTTTCTCCGGGAGCTTTGCTACAGATACCACAACTTCGGCTACTGCATTCACGGGACCCGCGCTTTTCACTACTGTCAGCAAGGGCTACAACATCGATAATGGCAGTATGTGCAAACTGACTTTGCCGAGCGACCTTCCTAATGCCGATCCTTTGCTTGGCGCGCTTACCGATGCGGGAGGCGCGGCAATGAGTCCGGGTGGCGGGCCAATTTCGCTACCGGGTGGCATTACATTGCCACGGTGGGTGCAGCTTCCTGCGGCTGGCCCTGCGGTAGATGCGATTCCGACGGATGCATGTCCTACACCAGGTGTCGATCAGCGTTTGAATGCCCGGCCCAATGTGGCAGTTTAAGGATGTCTTGAACACCCTCTCCCGCCCTGCGGGAGAGGGGGAAGTCTGCCATTGAATTGGAAATGGAATCAGGGTGCGTATGCCGCCCCCTTTCTTTTACAAAAAACGTCCCGTGCTGAGCTAAGCGGCGATCTCCTGATCACCCGCAATTTCGGCAAGAGCTTGGTTGAGGCAGGTTCGTGCGCAGGTGGCGCAGCGCCCGCACTGAGTGGCGACCTTCAGGTCACTGCGGAGGTCGCGCAGGGTGCAGGCGCCCTGCGCGACGGCATGGTGGATGTCGCTTTCAGTTACGGCATGGCAAAGACAGATGTACATGATCAATCACCCGGTAAGACAACCTTGTGCTATTTATAAATGCAAATGAGAATGATTGTCAATCATTTTTTCCCCGGTAGCCGGAGAAAAGTTGATTGACAATTCCTTATCGACATGGTAAGGATTGCCGTAACGGCGTTGTTCACCACACGGAGGTGTTGCATGGGCAGCAGATTTTTAGTCGTACACAATAAGGATGGCGTGGACTGGGTTCGGTTGGCCGAAATTTTTGAAAAAGCACCGTTTGCCAAGAGGGATCCGCCTGATATACAAAGGGCGTTTGAGAACAGCTATGTTTCGTGCTTTGCCTACGACGATGCCACGCTGGTCGGCGCGGCCCGTGCGACCTCGGACGGCGTGTACTACGCTACCGTATTTGATGTTGTGGTGGCCGTCGAGTATCAGGGCATGGGTGTTGGCAGGGCGTTGATGGGCGCGCTACTGGAAAACCTCCCCTTTGACAAGATTTTCCTCACGGCTCCGCCGGACAAGCAAGGGTTTTATCGGAGGTTCGGGTTTTACAAGCACAATAATGCCATGGGGCGATATGCCAGCCCTGAGCAGGCCTTTGAGTATGGGGTCTTGTCACGCTGGGAGCATGTGGCTTCGCGGTATTTTTGGTGGTCAAAACCGTCTTATGAGCCGCGCCCTGGAAAAAAGTAGGGCTGAGGCGTTATCCTAATCGCCCCTTTTCTCTTTGTCCTTGCGCGCGCTTTTGTCCCGTATTTTTTTATCCTTGTTTGATCTTGTGCCTGATCACAAAATAGATCATTCGTATCTTAACGCATCAATCGGATTAAGCCGCGCCGCTTTCATGGCCGGGTAGATGCCGAAGAAGGCGCCGACAAAAAAGGCAAAGGTGAAGGCCAGCGCCACCGACCAGGCGCTGACATCGACGGGCAGCACGGGGAAGGCAGCCTTGGCGCCGTAGGCGACGCCGGCGCCGAACAGGATACCGATGATGCCGCCGATCACCGAGAGCGTTACGGACTCGATGACGAACTGCAGCAGGATGTCGCGTTGTGAGGCGCCGATGGCCTTGCGCAGGCCGATCTCGCGGGTGCGTTCGCGCACTGATACGAGCATGATGTTCATGATGCCGATGCCGCCGACCAGCAGCGAGATGCTGGCGATGCCGCCCAGCACGTAGGTGAAGGTGGCCAGAATGGTCTGCATGGTGGAGAGCATGGCCTGCTGGCTGATGATGGTGAAGTCTTCTTCGCCTGCGTGGCGCTGCATCATGATGGCCTTGATCTGCTCCTTGGCGCGCTCGATGGTGTTTTCGTTGATGGCCTGGGTGAGGATGTTGGTCAGGCCGTCCTGGTCGAAGATCGCCTGGGCGGTCTCCACCGGGATGAAGACGTGATCGTCGATGTCCATGCCTAGCGTGACGCCTTTGCTTTCCATGATGCCGATGACGCGGAACTTGGTCTCGCCGATCTTGACGGTGCGCCCCAGAGGGTTGGCCTCGCCGAACAGCTCCTTCCTGACAGTGCGGCCGATCACCGCCACGCGGCGCTGCGCATCGACATCGGTCTTGGAGATGAACGAGCCGATCTCCGCATGCAGATTGCGTACCTGTTCAAAATTCTGGTCGGTGCCGATGATCTCGACATTGCGCAGGCGGTTTTGATATTTGACCGGGGCGTTGCTGACGACTACCGCGCTCAGGCCGTTAAGCAGGGTGGCGCGTTTTTCCAGCGCGCGCAGATCGGCGATAGTGATTTTTTGTATACCTGACGGCATGCGGCCCATGCCGGTAGTTTCGGTTTTGCCGGGGACGATGATCAGCAGGTTGGTGCCGATGCCCATCAATTCCTTGCGGATGTATGTCTGGGCGCCCTCGCCGATGGCGACCAGCATGATCACCGAGGCCACGCCGATGATGACGCCGAGCATGGTCAGGAAGGCGCGTATCTTGTTGGCGAGCAGGGCGTCGAAGGCGATGCGCAGGTGCTCGAACGGATTCATGGCGCTTATGCTCCCGTCAGTTCCGCGATTGAATTCTGCTTGTCGGTGAGCATACGCCCATCGGCCAGTGTCAGCACGCGCCGCGCGTGTTGCGCCACCCGCGCATCGTGGGTGACGACCACCAGCGTGGTACCCTCTGCATTGAGTTGCTCGAACAGCGAGATGATCTCCATGCCGGTCTTGCTGTCCAGATTGCCGGTGGGTTCGTCGGCGAACAGCACTGCCGGATTATTGGCCAGGGCGCGGGCGATGGCCACGCGCTGCTGCATCCCTCCTGACAGTTCCGACGGATAATGGCCGGTGAACTCGCCGAGGCCGACGCGGGCGAGCAGCGCCTTGGCCTTGTCGAGGCGTTCACGGCGGCCCAGTCCGTGGTACACCATCGGTAACGCTACGTTCTCGGCTACCGTGTAGCGCCCCAACAAGTTGAATGACTGGAACACGAAGCCGAAAAAGCGGTTGCGGATGTGCGCCAGCTCCGTGTCGCTCTTGGCCGATATTTCTTCTCCTTCGAGGTGGTAATGGCCGGAGGTGGGCACATCCAGGCAGCCGAGGATATTCAGCAGGGTGGACTTGCCGGAACCGGAGGCGCCGATCAAGGCGATATATTCGCCTCGGCGCACCTCGATGCTGATGCCCTTGAGCACCTCATAGCGGATGGCGCCAGTGACATACACCTTGGTGACATCGTTAAGCTGAATAAGGGGTGCGCCGGACATTTTTTATCTCTTTTTTGGTGTTACGCCCGTCCACGAAAAACACGAAAGGCACGAAAAAGCTCCATAGCGCAATTCTTTCGGCTGTTACTTGCGGATAGCAAACCCAGGCGCATTCCTGTGTCAACAACCTTGCCCAAGTTTTCGTGCCTTTCGTGTTTTTCGTGGATCACAACCTTCTTCATTGGGCGTTATTTCTGCCGGGCGCGCACGCCAGGCTGCAACCCTTCCTGATCGAGCGAGGTGATGATCCGCTCGTTTTCGCTCAGCCCTTTGCGTACCTCGGTGGAATCCCAGTTTGACTGGCCGGGGGTGATGACGCGCTTGGCAACCTTGCCGTCCTCGATCACATAGACGTAGTGTTCCTTGTCCTTGGACATGATCGTCTGGGCGGGGGCGTAGAGTATGTTCTTGAGCGTGTCCACAATGATTTCCACATCGGCGGACATGCCGGGGCGGAGGAAGGGGGGCGGATCGGTCAGGCGCAGCTTCACGGTGACGTTGCGGCTCTTGAGTTTTTCGACGGACACGCCGGGCGAAATCTCAAGCAGGGTGGCGCTGAATTTTTTATCGGGCAGGGTGTCGAATTTGATCTCGGCGGCTTGCCCGATCCGTAGCCGGCTAAGGTCCACCTCGTCCACTAGCGCCTTTACATAAAGCCCGCTCATGCGTGTGACGCGCGCCACTGGCGTGCCGGGCTGGACCAGTTCGCCTGCCTTGACGGGTACTTCCATGACCGTACCATCCATCGGGGTGCGGATTGTGGTGTAATCCAGGTTCAACTGTGCGACGCGCAACGAGGCTTCCTGCTGTTTGACATCGGCCTCCGCGGTCTTGACCTGGCGCTCCTGAACACCTGCTTGCTGGAGGTTCGCCTGTGCAGTGTTGAGCGCAGCGCGTGCCACCGCCAGTTCGGCCTCACTCGTCTCCATCTCGCCGAGTGGGATCAGGCGTTTGTCGAAGAGCTGTTTTTTCTTGTCGTACTTCTGTGTCGCATCGCCCAGCCGTGCCTTGGCCTCCGCCAGCGCCGCAGCGGTGCGTGCTTTATCCATTTGCAGCGCGATGTGCGCCGAGGCGAGGCGGGAACGCGCCGCTTCCAGCGCTGAGCGCGCCAAATTCAGCTTGGCCTGCGCCTGCTCCGCATCAAGGCGCATCAGGGTATCGCCGGCCTTGACCACATCACCTTCCTGCGCCCGGACCTCGATCACCTGGGCTGCGATTTCAGCCTTCACAAGAGCCGTTGCATCGGTATCCACCGTCCCGGTCTCCGTGGGGGTGACCGTGATCACCAGATTGCCCCGCTTGACGGGCGTTGTTTCCACGGTCATCACCTGGCTTTGGCGATAATAGTAGGCAAGCGCCCCGAGGATCAGCGCGACGACGGTGGCGGCCAGGAGTTTCTTGCGGGATGGCGACATGAAAAATGTTTTCCTCACGGCATTGACTGATAATAGTAAACAATAGTCGCGGGCCTATTGCGATAAAAAATGAGGAACGCATGAATAAAATAGATCAGCTTCTGGACATTATGGCACGGTTGCGCGACCCCAAGGATGGTTGTCCCTGGGATCGCGAGCAAACCTTCGCCAGCCTGGTGCCCCATACCATTGAAGAGGCCTACGAGGTGGCGGATGCGATTGCGCAGGGTGACACGGATGAGTTGTGTGCGGAGCTGGGTGATCTGCTGTTTCAGGTGGTGTTCTATGCCCAGGTGGCGCGCGAGACTGGTCAGTTTGACTTCGATGACGTTGTTGCCGCGATTGTCGGCAAGATCGTCCGCCGCCATCCACATGTCTTCGGCGAGGCGAAAATTGCATCTGCCGCCGATCAGTCGCTGGCCTGGGAAGAGCGCAAGGCTGCCGAGCGTGCCGAACGCGCCAAGAGGGAGGATCGGCCTGCCAGCATCCTCGATGGTGTAGCGCGAACCTTGCCCGGTCTGACACGCGCTGCCAAGCTGCAAAACCGTGCCGCGCGGGTCGGGTTCGATTGGCCGCATATAAACCAGGTGATGGAAAAACTCGAGGAAGAAACGGCGGAAATCCACGCCGAGATTGCGCAAGGCGCTGCGCCTGAGCGCATGGAGGATGAGATCGGCGACTTGCTGTTCGTTGCCGTCAACCTCGCCCGTCACGCCAACGTCGACGCCGAGGCCGCGCTACGCGTGGCCTGCACCAAATTCGAACGGCGCTTCCGGCGTATCGAGGCATTGCTTGGCGAGCAGGGTAGAACGCCGCAAGAGGCTACGCTGGGAGAGATGGATGCGTTGTGGGATCGGGCGAAAGGAGAGGAGAGGTGACACAGTAGAGCTATGTAGTCGAGGGATAGACATCAACGCGTGTCAGCTCCCCCGCTGGCGTTACCGTAAAGCGCACCGGCAGGAACTGTTCCAGCAGCCATATCGTGGTCTGCGCATGGGAGGAAAGGATGCGGACCAGAAAGCTGGAGGGGCCGTGCGCCATGGCCAGATAGATCAGCATCTGGTCTGCGGTGTGAATGTCCAGGGTTGCGCCGCTCTGGATCTCGGCGCGCAGTGCCTGCCCTGCTTCCTCGCCTAGCCGTTCGGCGGGCACACCGCGTTCCGCCACTGTTGCGGCACCCAATAGGGTATTGGCCGTCTTTGCCCACAGCACCACGGCCCCGCCTTGTCCGATGGCCTCATCCCGCCCCAGCCCCCGGCCTTCTATGTGTGTGTCAGGGAATTCTGTGAGTTCCTGCAGCGCCGACTGCTTCATGCGTTCGACGATGTGGCCCGGCAGGTTGGCGATGTGTGCGATACCGTGGATCGCTTCGAGAGGGCCGGGCGTGTCCAGTACCAGGGGATGCAGGGCGGTCACCGGGAGTATCTCCGTCTCGATCGCTCCCCCGCCGCGCGGATAGTAGCCGCGCCTGAGCAGCGTCACGCGGGTTTGCAGCCCCATGCGTGCCAGCAGGGCCAGCAATACATGGCACAGATAATCCAAGGGTGGCGCGGCCTTCACGTCGGTGCCGCCGGTCAGCCGCAGGTGGACGGACTCACCGCAGGCCACCGCTGCCGGGAGCACGGCCTGCAGCACCAGGGTCAGGCTGCCCGCCGTGCCCACATCGAACTGAAAGCTGCCGCCATGCAGCCGCCCGGGCCGGAAAGTCAGCTCCTGGGAACCCACTTGCAGGCCGTTCACCTGGGCATCGCACAGCGCGGCCACTGCCCGCACTGCGGCCACATGCTGCGCAGCCAGGCCGGGATTGGCGCGTCTTGCGCGGACATTGCGTATCAAGACCTCTGTCGCCGATATCGCCGCCAGGGCCACCGCCGTGCGGATCAACTGCCCACCGCCCTCACCGGAGGAGCCGTCTATTTCGCGTGTATGATGGCCTGAGCTTCCGTTCTTTGCCATAGCAAGGCCCGCTGTTGTAATCTGTATATCTTAAAATTAGGTTGCTTCCCATGCGCTGACCGGTTGTGCTTGCGGTGCATTAGATGCCGCGCGGGAGGCGAAACAAGTGTCATCGGTCTATACTTAACGCGTTTCTCAAGCGGGCCAGCCATTTATGATCAACAACGATCTCTCCATCGTCGTGGTAGACGATATGCCTCTTGGCCGCGAGGCGGTATGCGTCGCGCTTGCCAATAGCGGTTATCGCGATGTCCGTACCGCCAGCTCCGCTGGTGAGGCGCTGACACTGCTGGCGCATCGCCCCGCCGATGTCGTGCTGGCAGACTGGGTGATGCCGGAGATGGATGGCCTGGAACTCACCAATCACATCCGTCAGCAGGATGAGGCCGGCAACCACTATACCTCCGTCATCCTGTTTACCGCAAAGGAGGGCGTGGAGAATCTCGTGCTTGCCTTTGAGCGCGGTGTCGATGACTATCTGACAAAGCCTGTAAATGAGCGGGAACTCGCCGCGCGCGTTCATGCCGCCGGACGCATTGCTGCGTTGCAGAATACGTTGTTTGAAACTGCCCAGAACTTGTCTGCCCACAACCGGCGTCTGGAAGAAATGGCGACCACGGACCCGCTTACTGGCCTTGGCAACCGGCGTTATATGCGCACCCATCTGGAAGCATTGATGCTCGAAACCGCCACGCGCGGCGGGGCCATTTACCTTGCTATCGCAGACATCGACCACTTCAAGACGGTCAATGACAGCCACGGGCACGCGGTGGGCGACGAGGTGCTGGTGGCCGTCGCCAATCGTCTGCGCCGCGCGGTGCGCCCAACCGATGTTGTGGTGCGCATGGGTGGGGAGGAGTTTGCGGTGATCATGTATTGCGCGGATGCTAACCAATCCAACCCCGCGCTCTTTGAGCGTATCCTGCGCGCTATCAATCAGCGGCCAATCAAAACCGCAGCGGGTAACCTTTCCGTCACTGCCTCGCTCGGGGTCTGTTTCTACAGTGGTGCGGAGCTAGGGCCGCAGTCAGTGGAAGCCATTCTTGAATGCGCCGATATCAAGCTGTATCAGGCCAAAGAGGGGGGGCGGAACCAGGTGGTGTTTTAGTCCTACTGTGTCACAAAGCGCTGAAGGGCGCATGGCGGCGTTAAAATCGGACTCAAAATGTTCACATACTTCATGTATGCTCCGCTTTTTCGCCCGATTTTGCCTTGCACTGGGAACCCTTCGCTTCGCTCTTCCCTTGATCACTTTGTGACGCAGCAGGATTAGAAAGGCGCACCGGTCGGCGTATCGGAACTATTATGAAAATCTGGCGACAATTTTTCTTTGGCGTGATATTTGTCCTTGCCGCCACGCAGGGCGGGTGCGGTGGTGGCGGCGGTGGTGGCACGCCTCCGCCACCACCGGAGAAAACCTATGCGATCAGCGGCACGATCAGCGCTGCGGCGTATACTGCGATGGACAGCGATGTCAACGACCCCGCTGCGCCGTATGCGCCGAATGACGATTTCGATCAGGCCCAACCGGTCGGCAATCCGGTGGCGATTGGGGGGTATGTCAATCAACCCGGGAACGGACCCTTCGGCCGGTCATCGCGGATTGGCGATGTATCGGATTTTTACAAAGTCACCCTGGCTGCTAACCAGACCATCACGCTCAGCATCGGCGAAGCCGATCTGCAATCCAACGATATCGACATTTTCCTGTACGACGAAGGCAGGGGCGACGAAGACAGTTCGCAGGGTTCAGCCAAAACCAAATCCATCACGGTCAAAAAGCCCGGCACCTATTACATTGAAGTCGCCATCTGCACTGACTGCCCAGCCGGTGCATCGAACTACACCCTGACAATCGGCTTTAACTTCGCCACGGCATCCACTATGGCTGGCACGTTACGGCTGGGCGACGATTTCGTGCCCGGCGATATCGTCGTCCAGTTCAAGGATGACAACCGTTCATTGAATAGCGCCTCTGCCGCATCGCGCGCCCAGACGCTTGGCCTCACCGCCAAGGCCGGCGACGTGGGTCGGCCGATGCTGCTCAGCCTGGGCGATGCCCAGCAACGCAGCAGGATGCGTAGCGCGCTGGGCATCGCCGCCACAGAAGACGCCGCCACAAGCAGTCAGCTCAAGCGCGAAACCATCCAGGCCATCAAGGCCCTGCGCCGCCGCGCCGATGTCGCCTATGCCGAACCCAACTACATCCGCACCGCCACCGCGATTCCCAACGATGAATCTTATCCCCGCCAGTGGCACTATCCGCTGATCAACCTGCCGCAGGCCTGGGATATCACGAGCAACATCCCGGCCGGGAGCAAACAGGTCATTGTCGCGGTGATCGACACCGGCGTGCTGCCCGACCACCCAGACCTGCAAGGCCAGTTCGTCCCCGGCTATGATTTCATCAAGGATCCAACCAGTGCCCTGGACGGTGACGGCATCGACAGCAATGCCGATGACCCCGGTGACCAGGGTCCGACGGGCAGCAGTTTTCACGGCACCCATGTGGCAGGTACCATCGCCGCAACCACCAACAACACGAGTGGCGTGGCTGGCGTGGCGTGGGGCGCCAAGGTCATGCCGCTGCGCGCGCTCGGCAAACTGGGTGGAGCCAGCTATGACATTCTCCAGGCGGTGCGTTACGCAGCAGGATTGATCAATGATTCCGGCAGGGTTCCTGATAAGCCCGCAGACATCATCAACCTGAGCCTGGGCGGCAGCGGCTATTCCCAGGCTGAGCAGGATGTCTTTAGCCAGGCCCGTAAACAAAACATGATCATCGTGGCCGCCGCCGGCAACGAGGCGAGCAGCACCGCCTTTTATCCCGCCTCCTACGCCGGTGTAATCTCGGTGAGCGCGGTGGATGCCGCCAAGAACTTGGCCTACTACTCCAACTATGGCGCGAATATCGACGTGGCCGCGCCGGGCGGTGACAGCCGTAAGGATATCAACGGGGATGGATTTCCCGATGGTATTCTCAGTACGCGTGGTGATGATACGGAACGACGTAAGGATTCAACCGCGCCGATCCAATATACCTACAGTTTTCTGCAAGGCACCTCGATGGCGACGCCGCATGTGGCGGGGGTGATTGCCTTGATGAAGGCGGTGAATTCCAAGTTGACGCCGGATTGGGTTGATACCCAGTTAATAAATGGGAAGCTTACCCAGGATATCGGCGACTCGGGGCGTGATGATAAATACGGCCACGGGTTGATTGATGCATCGAAAGCGGTTGTTGCGGCTCAGGAGGCAGCACCGACCCCGACACTAATCACCAGCCCATCCATGCTCAACTTCGGTCTGACATCCACCGAAATTGACCTAGCTGTCGGGAGCATCGGTGGCGCCGTCACCGTATATGCCCCGACGGGTGATGCCACATGGTTGAGCGTCACGGAAAAATCTGTTGATTCCAGCACCAAGCTGGGTGTTTATACGGTGAAGGTAGACCGAAGCAGCCTCGCCGTCGGCGCATATTCCGCCACCCTCACCTTCACCTCCTCCGCGAATACCGTGGCGCTGCGTGTTACCTTGCAGGTAGGCACTCCCGGCGCCGCCACCAGCCCGGACGCCGGTTATCACTATGTGCTGCTGATCGACCCCGCCACCGGCGAGGTCATGAAACAGGCTACCGTTGGCGTCGATGCCAGCGGCCAATATCGCTACAGCGTCACCGGTGTTGCGGCGGGCACCTACCAGGTCATCGCCGGGTCGGACTCCAACAATAACCAGATCATCTGCGACCCCGGCGAGGCCTGTGGCAGCTACCTCACCCTGGAGCAACCCAAACTGGTCACCATCACCGACAGCGGCCTCGGCGGCATCGACTTCACCACCGGCTTCGACACCAGCCTGCGCGCCAATCTGTCCGTGCGGACGCAGCAATCGGGGTTGCGTCGTATCACAAAGGTTAAGGGAAGAACCTGGCAGCGCTAACTGATGCGGGTTTGATATGGATCAAAGAAATCCGAGTTGGCATGTGATATGTAATGGCTACTGTCTTTGAGAAGGCTGACACGGCGTTTTCAGCATATACCAAGAGGCTCTTTGGCAGAGGGGAAGAAAGGTAACGTTCCAAATTCCAGGACTTTTAATTCAGGAGATGTGCCATGAAAGCCAGGTACGTAACAGCAGCACTGATTTTTACTCTTGCCTTAGCGGGCTGCGGGGGTGGCGGAGGTGATGGCGGTCCATCCGGCATCACCTATGCGGGCCTGACAACTCAAGCCGTCGTCACCCAGGCTAATGCCAAAAACCTTGCTGGAGGCGCCTACCAGGGCCGTGCTACGGGTAATGCCTTGGGAGGTGTCGCAGCATCGGCTCAAACGAATGTGACGGACCATCAGATCAATCGTCCCCACACGCTGGCGTTATCTGAGACCTTGCGTAATGCAGTAGGAAAGATCGATGTCACTACGCTGCCCAAGGCCGATCTTGGCGCAGCCGTCAAGACTGAGACGATCACGGAGCAAGGCAGTTGTGGTGGCGGCTTCTCAGGTAGCGCAACATACGATGATGTCACCGGAAACATTAGCAGCGGTTCAATTACCTTCAGCAATTATTGTAGTGAGGGTGTTACGTTGTCCGGCAGGATCAGCTTCTCTGGTAAAGTAAGCGTGGGAACACCGACACCGACGATCCAAAAAATCGATATGTCCTTTACCTCCCTCAGCAGCAAGTCCGGCAGCGATGCCTTTACCACCAGCGGTAGCATCGCCATTGATGCGACAGTGCCCCTCCAGGTTCTCACCACCATCAACATGGTGATGCGCGACGATACGGCGGGCAAGGTATACAAGATGGAAAATTATCAAGTGTTTGCCAGTGTAAATCCGAGCGTCTGGGTAGATGTCAGCATGGGGGGGAGATTCTACGGCCCGGATGATGGCTATGTCGACCTGACTACGCCTACACCATTCCGTTTCTATATTACCGCTGGTGTCGTAGCGGCGGCGCCTTCGCAGGGCGTGCTTGTCGTCACGGGGGGCAATGGTACAAAAGCCAGCTTGGTAGCGATTAGTACAACTGATTACAACATCAATGTCGATGCAGATGGAAACGGTAATTACGAGAGTCAAATACCAGGAAAGTGGGCCGATCTTTGATTTCCTGAGTGACAAACAAAAGGGGCGGCTTGATGCCGCCCCTTAGCCTGAAGGGATAGAGGGAGGCGCAGAGTATCAGCCCTGCGTCTCCTTTTGTGCCTTCAACTCATCCACCATTTTCTGCAAATCACCGCGCTGGTACAGCTCCAGTGTGATGTCGCAGCCGCCGATCAGTTCGCCGTTGATGTAGATCTGCGGGAAGGTGGGCCAGTTGGCGTAGCGGGGCAGGTTTTCGAAGACTTCAGCATCTTCGAGCACGTTGACAAAGGCAAAGTCGGCGTCACAGGCGCGCAGGGCCTGGACGGCACGGCTGGAGAAGCCGCACATCGGCATCTGCGGCGTGCCTTTCATGTAGATGAGGACGGGGTTGCTTTTGACCTGTTGGTCGATGACTTCCAGAATTTCCATAAATTACCTCGTGTTCAGATTGTGGCGCCGCGATAGGGTGGGCGGTCCGGTTAAATACGATTCTACTTGTAAATTCAGTCCAAAACAATTCCCGACATAATTGCTTGGTTATTTGGCGTCGACATTCAGCTGCAACCAGCACTCCAGCAGCGCCAGGTGCCACAGCTTGCTGCCTTGCAACGGCGTCAGATATTTCTCCGGTGCGGCGAGCAGTTTTTCCACGTAAGCGTGCTGGAACAGCCCGCGATTGCGGCAGGCCTGCGAATCCAGTACGCCGTGCATGAACTCCAGGAACGGCCCGCGGACGTACTTGAGGGCGGGCACCGGGAAATAGCCCTTGGGGCGGTCGATTACCGCATTCGGCAGGCGACCACGCGCAATGGCCTTGAGCGGGTATTTGCCGCCTTCTTTGAGCTTCAGCTCCACCGGCATCTGCGCGGCCAGCTCCACCACATGATGATCGAGAAACGGCACGCGCGCCTCCAGTCCCCACGCCATGGTCATGTTGTCGACGCGCTTGACCGGATCATCGACGATCAGCGTCGTCACATCCATGCGCAATACTCGATCCAGAAAGGTGTCCGCGCCGGGCGCGGCGAGCAGCGCGGACACCACGGCCGCAGTATGGTCTTCGCCGTGATAGCGTGCAGTCACCGTCTCCAGAAATTCGGCATGGCTGCGGTCGAAATAGTGTTTGCGGAAGCGCTCCAGATCGGTGCCTGCTTCGGCCTGCATCAGCGGATACCAGAAATAGCCGCCGAATACCTCGTCCGCGCCCTGGCCACTTTGTACTACCTTCACTTCTTGGGAGACGCGCTCGGCGAGCAGATAAAATGCCACGGCATCCTGGCCGACCATCGGCTCGGCCATGGCGCGTATCGCCTCGGGCAGGCGGTCCAGGATGGCGCTGTTGGGGACGGTGTATTTGTGGTGGCGGGTGCCAAAACGTTGCACCACCTGATCCGAATATTCAAACTCGTTGCCGCGCTCTTCGGGCTGGTCTTCAAAGCCCACCGAAAAGGTACGCAGATCATTTACGCCCGCTTCGGCGAGCAGCGCCACCAGCAGGCTTGAGTCAAGCCCGCCTGAGAGCAGCACGCCCACCGGTACATCCGCCGCGCTGAGATGGCTTTGCACCGCGTTGCGCAGCGTGGTGTGGACGGCCTCCACCCATTCAGTTTCGTCCCTGGTGGTGGTTGGCCGCGTCGCATTGAGCCGCCAGTAGGTATTGAAAGTAGTCGCGCCCCGTGCATCCACCGTCAGGGTGGTGGCCGGCTCCAGTTTACGCACGCCGTTGAGAATAGTGCGTGGCGCAGGCACCACGGCATGCAATGTCAATTGATGATGCAGCGCCACCGCATCAATGGAGGTGTCCACATTGCCCGCCGCCAGCAGGGCTTGCAGGCTGGAGGCAAAACGCAGTGTTTGCCCGTTGCGACTGTAATAGAGCGGCTTGATGCCCAGCCTGTCGCGTGCCAGGAACAGGCGCTGGTTATGGCTATCCCACACCGCGAAGGCGAACATGCCTTCCAGCCGCTCGACGCAAGCGGAACCCCATGCGGCATAGGCCTTGATGATGACTTCGGTGTCGCCATCGGAAAAAAAGCGATAACCAAGAGCCTGCAACTCAGCGCGCAGGGCGCGGTAGTTGTAGATTGTGCCGTTGAACACCACAACAAGGCCTAACTCGCTGTCTACCATCGGCTGGTTGGCGCGCCCGGAGAGATCAATGATCGCAAGCCGCCGGTGCCCCAGCGCCACCGGGCCAGAGGAGTAACCGCCCTCGTTGTCCGGCCCACGCCGCGCGAGCTGAGCCATCATACGTTGCAACGCCTCCAGGTCAGGCATGCCGCCGTCAAATCGCAATTCACCACAGATGCCGCACATGAAATATTCCTATGTTTTCAATATTGTTAAGGTTTGTTAATTCCAGTCTTGATCCATTGTGCCGCAAGGGGTGCTTCATTACCATGTGCCACACCTTTGGGAAACGGTATCGTGAGCTTTTTCGAAGGTGCTCGATGTCGCTAAATCTGGATTATAAAATTGCGGAGAATGATTATGAAAAAAAGAAATATGGCGCATGCGTTGACTGCCTCGGCGGCGCTGCTGGTTTGTGCTCAAGCCGGTGCGGGCGAGCCGGATAGCCGTTGGTACGTGGCGCCCTCGGTATCGTTCATCGGTGCGGATGACGATCGCAAGGCCAAAAATCACCTGGGTGGACAGCTTGGCGTCGGCAGATCGGTGAGCGACTCCTGGAATCTGGAATTCAGCGGCGTCGGCGATAATCTGCACACAGATGATGGCGCGAACACCTTCCGTCAGCGCGGCCTGCTGCTGGATGGATTGTACTTCTTTAATCGCAGCCCTGGTTTTTCCCCTTATGCCGTAATCGGCGCAGGTGCGCTCAGGACTACCTATGCCGGGAGCCGCAACACCAATCCCATGGCCAATGCCGGTTTGGGCGTGATGCACACCTTCAACGATTACGGCCTGGGCCTGCGTGCCGATGCGCGTTACCGCGTGGACCGCGATGACAACAGCATCCCCAGCCAGAAACACTTTGGCGACTGGCTTATCAATGTGGGCCTGGTGATTCCATTAGGCGCCAAGGCCGTTGCGCCGGTAGCGATGGCTGCGCCCGTCGTGGCGGCAGTGGTTGCTCCTTCCGCCCCTCCTGCGGATAGTGATAACGACGGTGTGGCGGATAAGAAAGATCGCTGCCCCAATACGCCTGCCGGCGCCAGGGTAAATGCCGACGGCTGTGAGATGGACAGCGATGCAGATGGCGTTGTGGATAGCAAGGATCGTTGCCCGAACACGCCTGCCGGTGCCAAGGTCAATGCCGAAGGTTGTGAGCTGGACGGCGATGCAGATGGTGTTGTGGATAGCAAGGATCGTTGCCCGAACACGCCTGCTGGCGCCAAGGTCAATGCCGAAGGTTGTGAGCTTGACGGTGACGCAGATGGCGTTGTGGACAGCAAAGACCGCTGCCCTGACAGCAAGGCGGGCGTCAAGGTTGACAACAACGGCTGCGAGATCGCCGAAGTCATCGTGCTCAAGGGCGTGAACTTCGAAACGGGTACGGATCGTTTGACCAAGGACTCCATCAGCGTTCTCGATGGCGTTGCCGACACCTTGTCGAAACGCCCGGAGATCACGGTCGAAGTAGCCGGTTACACTGACAATCGCGGTTCCGCTGCGCTGAACCAAAAGTTGTCACAGAAGCGCGCCAAGATGGTTGCTGATTATCTGGTCAGCCATGGCGTGAAAGCGGACAAGCTGAGCGCAAAGGGCTACGGTGCAGCCAATCCGGTTGCGGATAACAGCACTGCCGCAGGAAAGGCGCAAAACCGCCGCGTGGAACTGCATATCCTGCAGTGATAGGGTGAGAGTGCGGGTGGTTGTACCGGATGGGTTTATTCATACTGGTGCCGCCACCCTTTTTTAATCAAGGAGAGCCGCGATGCCTATCAGAAATATTGCAGCTACAATCGTATTGTTGGGCGCCACCGTTCCGGCGATGGCGGAAGATGCCCCCAAGCCATGGAAGGGCGAGGCGGGGTTGGGTGTGGTTGCCACCAGCGGAAATACCGAGACCACAACGGTCAAAGCCTACGCTGGGGTGGTATATGAGAAGGAAAAATGGCGCCACACAGGGAAGTTCGACGCATTGAATTCCTCAGATGCCGTGCGTACAACGGCAGAGCGTTACCTGCTGTCCGGCAAGAGTGATTATAAATTTGACGAGCTGAATTACATGTTCGGCTCGGTGGGTTATGAAAACGACCGTTTTGCCGGGTTTGATTACCGTTTGACCGAAGTGTTGGGCTACGGCCGGCGCGTTATCAATCAAAGCACTCTGACGCTGGATCTGGAAGCAGGCCCAGGTGCGCGCCAGACCAAGTTCAAAACCGGCGATTCCGACAGTGAATTGATCGGCCGCGTCGCGGGTAATCTGCTGTGGAAACTCAGCCCAACGGCGTCGTTCACCCAAAGCGTGACCAGCGACTTCGGTAGCAAGTCCACGGTCACCCGTTCGATAACGGCCCTGACGGCACAGCTGGTGGGCAACCTGGCAATGAAGTTATCATTCACTGCAAGGCATATCTCTGATGTGCCTGTTGCGGTGAAGAAAATGGATACCGAAACTGCGGTGACTCTGGTATATGGTTTTTAACGGGTCAAACCGGATCAGTTTTTCAGGAGGATAATGCAATGAGCATGTTAGAAGAGTTTAAAGCATTTGCGGTCAAGGGCAACGTGGTCGATATGGCGGTGGGTATCATCGTCGGCGCTGCGTTCGGAAAAATCGTGTCGTCTTTAGTGGAAGACGTGATCATGCCGCCGATTGGCATGCTTATCGGCGGGGTTAATTTCTCCGATCTGGCGATCACCTTGCAGGAGGCTACGGCAGGAGCTGCGGCGGTTACCGTGAAATACGGGAAATTCCTGCAGACCGTTATCGACTTTACGATTATTGCCTTCGCCATCTTCATGGCGGTAAAGGCCATCAGCTCGATGAAGAAGAAGGAAGAGGCGGCGCCGGCTGCCCCTGCTGCCCCGCCAGCGCCCTCTGCGGAAGAGCGGTTGCTGACGGAAATCAGAGATCTGTTACAGGCTAAATAATCCTACCCCCCCCCCCCCCCACTTCCCCCGCAAGGGGGATTTTTTTGCTCACGTTTCCGGTTTGATCTCGTCCGTCGCGCTTTCCAGCC
Source organism: Gammaproteobacteria bacterium (assembly GCA_016191235.1). Classification (GTDB taxonomy): domain Bacteria; phylum Pseudomonadota; class Gammaproteobacteria; family Ga007554; genus LNEJ01. The sequence goes on along the minus strand of JACPOZ010000059.1, from coordinate 3,143 downwards.
GGTAGCCATGCCGGTAGATTGTGCTGAGCTGCCAGCCATTGTGCGCTCCGATGTCCAGCTTCTGGCGGATCAGGCTAACATGGGTGTCCACAGTGCGCGTGTTCAAATCAGCACGCTGGCCCCAGACGCTTTCCAGGATATGTCCTCGGCTAAGCAAGCGTCCCGTATTGCGGAACAGGAATTCGGCAAGCTCGTACTCCTTGGAGGTAAGCTGCACAGGTTGTCCATCCTTAATTACGGTGCGATTGGCTCGATCAAACCGGTATGGGGCAAACTCCACCGCTTCTTGCCCGCCGCTACGGCGCTGCAACGCACGGAGGCGGGCCAGTATTTCCATCTGCCGCACTGGCTTGATCATATAGTCATCCGCCCCCGCCTCCAGGGCTTGCACAATGTCTTCCTCGCGGTCGCGTGCCGTCACGAACAAAATGGGGATGTGCCAGTCCAGCCGTTCACGGACGCGTGTTACCACCTCGATGCCACTGAGGCCAGGCAGTTCCCAATCTATCATCAGCAAATCGAAAGTGTCCCTCCCCAGGTCACGCAACAAGAGTTCCCCTGTGCCTCAAGCTCGCCCGTTTGGTGAGTCCGCTACGGGGCCGGATTGCACGGTTTTCAGTGCGCATGGCAGCGTTGCAACTCCTTGGAATGGAACAACCATTCCGCGTCGTTGCGCCTTGCCCTGCACCCCGAAAACCGCACACTCTGCCCCCCGTTCAACTGCCGTTTTTAGGTTTAATCACATGTAATATAGCAGTTTTAGTCTTATTGTAACAATCCGGCGCTAAAGTGGGGGCATGAAATCTTGCATTGATCCCCGCTCTCCCCTAGACTCATTCTTATCCGCGACGCGGCGTTATCTGACATCTTATGAGGAGAAATACATGGCACACGCATTGCCCGAACTGCCCTATGCCAAGAATGCCCTGGAACCCCACATCTCGGCAGAAACTATCGAATATCACTATGGCAAGCATCACCAGGCGTATGTTAACAACCTGAATAACCTTATTCCCGGCACCGAGTTCGAAAATCTCTCGCTGGAAGAAATCATTATGAAATCCTCCGGCGGCGTTTTCAACAATGCCGCGCAGGTGTGGAACCACACCTTTTACTGGCACTGCCTGAGTCCCAATGGCGGCGGCGAGCCTTCCGGTGCATTGGCTGATGCGATCAACAAAGCCTTTGGCTCGTTTGATGAGTTCAAAAAGAAATTCACCCAAACCGCCATCACCACCTTCGGTTCCGGCTGGGCCTGGCTGGTGCAAGACAAGAGTGGCGCGCTCTCCATAGTCTCGACTTCCAATGCCGCCACCCCTATGACCGCCGGGCAAAAGGCGCTGCTCACCTGCGATGTGTGGGAGCATGCTTACTACATTGATTACCGCAATGCGCGCCCCTCCTATGTCGATCACTTCTGGAGCCTGGTGAACTGGGATTTCGTGGCGAAGAATCTGGCGTCGTAATACACCCCTCTGGCGTGGGGGTTTGCCCCCACGCAAAATACGCTGTAATATTGCTTTTTTGACCTCTACGGCAGTCTTTTGACTGCCTTTTTGTTTTGGAACGAAGTGTGAATAATCATCATGTCTAGCAATACACAGGAACCGTTGATGAACACCTATTCCCGTCAGCCCGTCAGTTTTGAGCGCGGCGCAGGGGCGTGGTTGTGGGATGCGCAGGGCAATAAATATCTGGATGCCTTCAGCGGTGTTTCAGTCTGCAACCTCGGCCATGCCCATCCAGCGGTGGCCGAGGCCGTGTGCAAACAGGCCTCGCTGCTGGTGCATACCTCCAATCATTTTGGAATCCCGCTGCAGCACGAGCTGGGGGCGCAGCTTATGCGCCTGTCAGGCATGGACAAGGTGTTTTTCGGCAACTCCGGCGCGGAGGCCAATGAGGCGGCGATCAAGATTGCGCGGCTCTATGGCCATCGCAAGGGCATCACTGTGCCCACTATCGTGGTGACTGAGGGTAGTTTCCACGGGCGTACCCTCGCCACGCTCACGGCCACTGGCAATCGCAAGATCCAGGCGGGGTTTGAACCACTGGTGCAGGGTTTTGTGCGTGTTCCCTATAACGACCTGGAGGCGCTACGCATTGTTGCCCGCAACAGCCCCAACATTGTCGCCGTGCTGGTTGAACCCATTCAGGGTGAAGGCGGCGTCAATATCCCCGCTGATGACTACCTGTCCGGCGTGCGCGCCCTGTGTGATGAACATGGCTGGCTGATGATGCTCGATGAAATCCAGACCGGCATGGGCCGTACCGGCCAGTGGTTCGCCTGGCAGCACAGCGGCGCGGCGCCGGATGTCATGACGCTCGCCAAGGCGCTCGGCAATGGCGTCCCCATTGGTGCCTGCCTGGCGCGCGGGCAGGCCGCCGAGGTGCTGCAGCCCGGCTCGCATGGCTCCACCTTCGGCGGCAATCCGCTGGCATGCGCTGCTGCGCTGGCCGTGATCAAAACCATGGAACAGGAAAACCTCGTCGCGCGCGCCGCAGCCATGGGGGAATACTTGCTCAATGGCCTGACGGGTGCCTTGGGCGGCTATAAACATGTCGCCGCGATCCGCAGCCAAGGTCTGATGATCGGCATCGAACTCAATCGCCCCTGTTACGCGCTGGTGCATCAGGCGCGCGAGCGTGGGCTGCTGATCAATGTTACCGCAGAGCGGGTGATCCGTCTGCTGCCGCCGCTGATCCTCACCGAGGCTGAGGCGGACATGATCGTCGATCATCTGGCCGTGTTGGTCCGCGACTTCGCGGATGCCGCCTGATTTATATTCGCTGGAAACTTCAATGGTCCCACGTCATTTTCTTACCTTAACGGATTTGAGTCCTGTCGAGCTGCGCGCGCTGATCCAGCGTGCGATTGAACTCAAAGCACTGCAGCGCGCAGGAAAAATCTACGAGCCTCTGAAAAACAGGGTGCTCGGCATGGTGTTCGAGAAATCCTCGACGCGCACGCGCGTCTCATTCGAGACCGCCATGGCCCAGTTTGGCGGCAGCGCGATCTTTTTGTCCCCCCGCGACACCCAGCTTGGGCGTGGCGAGCCGGTGGAGGATACCGCGCGCGTATTGTCGCGCATGGTGGACGTGATCATGATCCGCACCTATGCCCATGAACTCATCGAGCGTTTCGC
>JACPOZ010000058.1 GCA_016191235.1 Gammaproteobacteria bacterium | reverse complement strand
GGTTGCGACGACGGCAGCTATGCGCGGCTGGATCCTACTGATGGCTATCTGGCGGCGGTGTTTCATCCCACGCACGGTGAGACGGCGGACCCGTTTACCGCGATCATCGGCGTGCGCGCCTGGCTGGATTTGTCCGCCAACAACGCCGTGGCGCGCCAGGATGAGGCGATCTATCTGATTCTGCCCGGAGAGCAATTGTCCTTGAGTCAGTTGGTGCGCGAGGGTAAGGGGGGGAAGCATGTCGTGCCGCTGGACAAGATTCAGAACGCCTTGATCGGTGACTTCGGCAAACGGGCAGTGGAGAAGTACGACAACAAAAAGGCCTATTTGCGGCGCTTGTACGGTGCGTTGCGCGGACGCAGCGATGCAGTAACCGAAGCCGAAGCGGTTGCCGCCGCCAAAGCCTTTTCCCGTTTCATGGCCTATAAGCCGGTGCAGGGCATCGACCGCTTCGTGGCGGAAGAGATCCTGGAAAAAAAGGATCTGGGCGAGGCGATTCGCTCGGTGTCCAGCCAGCTTAAAACCATTCATGCCATGGAGCGTGATGCGGCGGGGCTAGTCGATTCCATCCGTATCCTCGATGAAGCCACGCGCCACAGCCAGTGCTATATCGAGCAATGGGTCGAGCTCAACACCCTGGAGTACACGCTGGCGCAGCATGAATATGTGTTGCGCCAGCGCGAATACCTTGCCGCCAAGAAGTGTCAGGACGAGTATCGCGCGGCCATCGCAGCCAATGAGAGCCAGCTTCGGCTGCTGGGGCAGCGCCGCCGCCAGGTCCACGACGAGCTGGTGAGCCTCGAAGCGCAGCGCATGGGGATTGCCGCGCTGCAAGACAAAGACCGCCTGGAGCGCCAGCGCGAAGAGCAAGACAGGCGGCTCGTCGAGCAGGCAAAACACCTGTTGGTGCAGGATAGTCAGTTGCAATCCAATCTGGCCAATAGTCAGGCCATAGTCGCCAGTCTATCCAAGGCCGATGTGGTGGATGAGCTGCCGCATGTGGCCGATCTCGGCACCTTGGCGCTGGGCAAGCACGTGGCCGATCACGTGAGACGTGGCGACATCGACTTCCGCGCCCTCATGCAGCGTGAGTTCACCGGTGATTTGGCCGCATTGGAGAATCATCTCGATGCGGCGCGCAAGGCCCAGCAATTGAGCAATCAATGGGTGGCGCATTGGCATGATGCGGATCTTCATGGCGCGGGCGAAAGTTTGCGGGAGCAGGTGTCCAAACTGGCGCATCGGCGCGAGAGCCGCTATGAAATCCTTGATGGCCAGCGCCGTCAGAAGGCGCAGGAAATCGAGCGTCTGCGCGTCCATCAGGTCAGCTATCCGGCGTATGTGGATAAGGCGCTGGCGGCGATCCGCCAGCAATGTCCGCAGGCCGAACCGCGGGTACTCTGCGATCACGTTGAGGTGAAGGATGCACGCTGGCAGTCGGCCATCGAGGGTTATCTTGGCGGCGCGCGATTTTCGATTATTGTTATGCCGCAGTGGGAGGCGGAAGCGATTCGCATCGTGCGCCGTATGCCGGGGCGCGACAATAAAGCGCGCGTCATCCAGGGCGAAAAGGCGCGCCAGGATGTCGAAAAAATCGCATTGCACGCCGATTCGATTATCCATGTGCTTGATTTTACCCATGCCACCGCGCGCGATTTTCTCGTTGCCAGCTACGGCACGGTGATGCGGGTGGAGTCCACGGAACAATTGCGCCACACCCGGCGTGGCCTGACGGTCGACGGCATGGGCGCCGGAAACTACAGCATGTGGCGCTGCGATGTGCCGGACAGCGAGTTGGTGTTCGGTGCTTCGGCGCGCGAGCGCGCACTGCGCGCGAAAGAGGCAGAGCTGGTGAACATCCTCGGCGAGTGGCAGAGTGCCAACGACAGGATGCAGTCCGCAGCCGCACTATTGAAGGCAGTGGATGCTTTAAAACACCTGGAATACGCGGACACCATCGCCGCCATGCTTGAAACTCATCGTGACTTGCGGAAGCTGGAAAATCTGCTGCGTCAGCTCGACCTTGCCGAATACCGGGACTTGGAGAAAAGGCTGGAAGAGGGTAGGGGGGAGGAGCAGTCCTTGCGCGCCCAGGAGGCGGAGCTCAATAAACGCAGCGGGGAATTCGAGGAGAAGTTGCGCGAGTCCACTGAGCGTTGCAGAAAGCTCAGCGACTTGCAGGATAAAAACCGCGCGGATTCAGAAAGCCGCGAGGAGGTGTTGCGTGCTATCTCCGTGGTATGGAGCGGTTTCAATGTCGATGAGCGCCTCACTGCGGCGGATCAGGAAGCGCAAGACCTCAACCGGGAGATTGTGCTCAATGTGAAGCAGGATATCGAAAGCCGGCTCCATACCAGCGAACGCAAGATGAGCGATGCCATCGACGCGCACAACCAGCGTTGCCGCCCTGGCGATGCTGTTGTCTATAGTGGCTTCGAGGGCAAATACGATGAAAGTTTGTTCAAGGCAATCTGCGGCTTGCAACGGGAAATTGATCGCGTCTTCAACATCCTCAAGAACAACATCCTGGTGGAGAAACATCAGCAGCTTGCCCAGCTCAAGGATAGCTTCAACAACGCTTTTGTTTCCCACCTGTGCCACGCCATTTATCAGGCCATCAGCACAGGCAAGCGGCAGATCGATTTGCTCAACAAGGAGCTTGAACATCACCACTTCGGCAGCGACAGGGAGTCTTTTCGCTTCGGCTACGATTGGGTGCCGGAATTCAGGGACTATGCCCGCTTCTTTGAAGAGGTCGTCAAGTCCCCAGGGCTGGGCGATGACACCTCCCTGTTCGATGCCGAGCTTTCCGATAAATCACGCAAGGTCCGCGACGAGCTGATGGCGATGCTGCTCGATGAAGACGAGCACAAAGCGCTGCGCGAACTGGAGCGCATTGCGGATTATCGCAATTACCGCCGTTATGAGATCTACAAGGAAGTGGCCGGCAAGCCGCCGATTGCCTTGAGCGAGTACGGAACTGGCAGCGGCGGGCAATTGGAAACCCCGGCCTATATCATCCGCGCCGCCGCCGTGACATCCGCGTTTCGTTTTGCGGAGGGCGCCAATCATTTACGCATGGTGCTGGTGGACGAGGCCTTTTCCAAGATGGATGAAGCGCGCTCACGCGAGGTGATCGGCTATTTGACCGACACCTTGGGTTTGCAGCTTATCTTTATCATGCCCACCAGCAAATGCGGTCCCTACATGGACTTGATCAGCAACGAATTCGTCTTTGCCAAATGCCCAAGCGACAGGCCACGCGGCCAGCTCAACACGCGCGTTATCGTCGACCGCAAACAGTGCAATCAGGAAAAGATCAGGGAGCTGTGGACCCAGCATCGCCGCACGGTATACCATCAGGCCGATCTGGATTTCATGGAGGAAGTCCTCGAGTAAGTTGTTCGAGGGAGATTCATGGACACGCCGCGCTGGTTGGAAGACGAAAGGGAAATTCTCGAATTGCTTCACGCCTTCCTTGACAAGCTGGACCGCAAACCCGCCGGGGAGTGGAAGCATCCGCCGGCGGTGACAGTAAGCCAAACCCACTTTCCCCGCTTGTTTCAGTTCGGCCAGGATGCCGACAGCGCGTGGGGATTGTTGCGCGTGCTTGAGCAAGATTTTCGCGTGCTTACCATCAAGCTTGACCGCAAGCGCGGCCCCTACGAACCTGAATATGCCCGTGCCCGTCTGGTGCTGAACCCGGCAATGGAAGACACACTGCGTAACTGGCTGGCGCGGCCCAGAGAAACGCCGTTGCTCCGCCAGTGGCGGGAGGCCGTTGAACGCGCGCAACACCATTTTCCGGGAGACAGCACCCGCCTCAAAGCCCGACCCATCCTCGTTCCGGGGAAGTCAGCCGAGGATATCGTCAAGGGTTTTATATCCATTGCCGGTATTGGCCGCAACGAACTCAATCTGCGCCAGATCAGCGCGCTTTCTTTCTGGGGTCATTCCAAGGTATTGGATAATCGTGAAGACCTGCTCACCGCCCTCTATCCCAATCTGGTCATCAAACCCAGAAAGATACTGGTGAATGTCTATTTACCGGAAACCGTTACCGGCGTTCTTTTTATAGAAAATCAGGATAGCTACACCAGCGCCATCGAAGGCGTACCCGCCGCCGCAGCCAACATGGCACTGGTCTATTGCTCCGGATTTCGCGGCAGCGCACAGCGCATCCGTGACCGGGCAGGGGTAAGTCTGCATTTCCAGGGCGAGGGGTATGGGCACTGGAGGGAGCGCTGGGAACAATGGTGGTTGTCGAACGATGCTTCTCCGTGGCCGACCTATTTCTGGGGAGATCTGGATTATTCCGGCATGGCCATTTTGAAGGTTCTGCGGCAGCGCTTTCCCGAGATGCATGCCTGGCCGCCGGGGTACCACGATATGCTCCACCACTTGCTCGAAGGGCGGGGCCATTCCCCGTGGATGGGGGATAAAGAAGAACAGATTGACCCTGGGATGACAGGGTGCCCGCTTGCCGACAATGTGCTGTTACCGGCGATCCGTGAACAGAAGCTGTTCGTCGATCAGGAAATCATTATTGAATAGAGGGTATTTTTTGGCGTGTTCAGGCATGTTTTTTATGCGCCCCACACACGTATAATGGGCGGACTTAACTGCAAGGAGATTGCATCATGAGCGATATCGCTATCGGCCAACCTGTGCCGGATTTCGAGTTGCCTGCCACCGGTGACAAAACCATTAGCCTTTCCGGGCTAAAAGGCAAAAATGTTGTGCTGTATTTTTACCCCAAGGACAATACGCCAGGGTGTACCCGCGAGGGCCAGGACTTCCGCGATCATTACAATGAATTTGGTGCGTTCGATACCGTCATCCTTGGTGTATCCCGCGACGGCCTGGGCTCGCATGAAAAATTCAAAACCGAGCAGAATTTTCAGTTCGATTTGCTCAGCGACAAGGATGAGGTGCTGTGTAAACTGTTTGATGTCATCAAGCTGAAGAATATGTATGGCAAAGAGTCCATGGGTGTGGAGCGCAGCACCTTCTTGATCGACAAAAACGGCATACTGCGCCGGGAATGGCGCAAGGTGAAGGTCGAGGGCCACATTGAAGAGATTTTGCAAGCGCTTTCAGCCTTGTAGGCGGTTTGCACAGAACCTTTGTATTTCCGCGCGGACTAACTTCAAATACTCGGCCTTGTGAAGGATTGGAAAATGAAAAAAAGCGGCATACTGGTCGCAGGGTTATGTTTAGTCGTTGTTCTTGCCGGGTGCGGAAAAAAGGCTGAAGAAGAAAAATCGGGCAAGCGGCCGATGGGAACGCTCATCACGGTAACCGAGGCAAAAAGCCAGACAGTACAGCATGTCCAGGAGTCGATAGGCTGGGTCGAGAGCGAGACGCTGCCCCTGGTGGCTGCCGAGGTAGCGGGGCGTGTGGTGCAGCTTGGTGCGGATGTCGGCCAGACGGTGGGCAGGGGCCAGTTGCTGGCTGAGCTGGATGCGAAGGATGGGCGCATTGCGCGCGAGTCGGTACAGGCCGACATGCAGCGCATTCAGGCATCGCTCGGTAACCAGGAACGTCTGGTGCAGCGTTATGAAAAGCTGGTGCAGGACAAATTTATTTCTGTCACGCAACTGGATGACGCCAAAGCACAGCTTGCCGTGCTGCGCGAGCAACTGGCGGGCGCGCGGGCGCAATTGAAGGGTGCCGAAAACAATCTTGCCAAAGCGCGGATTCTTGCCCCAGTGGCGGGGCAGGTAGAGCAGCGCATGGTGTCCGTGGGGGACTTTGTGGCTATCGGCAAGCCGCTCTTCCAGATCACCTCCCAGCAGACTTTGCGAGTGCATCTGCCCTTTCCCGAGGACATGGCGCCGTCGTTGCGTCCGGGCGGTGCAGTGCGCCTTACCACAGCGACAGCACCGGGCAAACCCGTTGACAGCCGTATCAAGGAAATCCGCCCGGCGGTCGACGCCAAGAGCCATTCCGTGGAGGCGATTGTTGAACTCACCAATCCGGGCGGCTGGAAGCCGGGGGGTAGCGTCAACGGTGCGCTGGTGGTAGCAGAGCATGGTCAGGCCGTTACCGTGCCGGAGCAAAGCGTGGTAATGCGCCCCGCCGGTGAAGTGGTATATGTGATCAAGGATGGCAAGGCCGTACAGCAGGTGGTGAAGACGGGCTACCGCTCGAACGGTAACGCCGAAATCATGGAAGGCCTCGCGGCGGGCGCCGTGGTGGCGCTGGATGGGGCGGCGTTTCTTACCGATAAGGCTAAAGTCAACATCAAAAAAGACGAAAAGAAATGAGCCTGCCCGCGCTGTCCATCAAGCGCCACGTGCTGGCGTACATGCTGTCTGCCGTGCTGGTGCTGCTCGGCGTAATCAGTTATGAGCGGCTCGGTGTCGACCGTTTCCCCCGTGTCGAGTTTCCCGTGCTGACGGTGACCACTGTGCTGCGCGGCGCCAACCCCGAGATCATCGACTCCAGCGTCACCAATGTCATCGAGTCGCAGGTCAATACCGTGCCTGGCATCGACCACATCCAGTCCGCGTCTTCGCCTGGCGTGTCGGTGGTCACCATTACCTTCGATCTGGAAAAGGAAATCAATGTCGCCTTTGACGAGGTGCAGACCAAGGTCAATCAGGTTTTACGTCAACTGCCCAACGATGTCGAGGCGCCCATCGTATCCAAGGTGGAAACCAACGCGCAGCCTGTCATGTGGCTGGCGCTGCAAGGCGACCGCACCCTGCAACAGCTCAATCAGTATGCCCGTAATGTCATCAAAAAAAGACTGGAGACCATCGACGGTGTGGGCGAGGTGCGCCTGGGCGGTAAACGCGATCGCAATATCCGCGTAAATATCAAACCGGATCGCATGGCGGCGTTGGGTGTGACAACCAAAGACATCGTTGACGCATTCAACGAGGAGCATGTGCAGGTTCCCGGCGGCTTTCTGGTGGGGAGCACAACGGAGAGCCTGATCAAACTTGATCTTGAATTCCACTCGATAAAAGATTTGCAGCGCATGATCGTGGCCTACCGCGACAAGGCGCCGATCCGATTGCAGGATGTGGCTCTGATCGAAGACGGCTTGGAAGACTACCGGCAACTGGCGCATTTCAACGGCAAGCCGTCGGTAGGGCTGGGCATCGTCAAGATCGCCAATACCAATACCGTCGCGATTATCGACGAGGTGAAAAAACGGCTGGAGACAGAGATTATCCCGCAATTGCCGGCAGGCATGACCATCACGGTCTCCTCCGATGATTCCCGGTTTATTCTTGAGATGGTCAAGACGCTCAAGGAGCATCTGCTGCTGGGCACCTTGCTGGCGGCGCTCATCGTCTGGCTGTTTTTGAAGAGCGTCCGTTCCACGCTGATCATTACAGTTGCGATACCCGTGTCGCTGATGGGTGCGGTGGCGGCGATTTATTTCTCCGGCTTTACCTTTAATTCGATGACGCTGCTGGCGATGCTGCTGCTGGTCGGCGTGGTCGTGGACGACGCCATCGTGGTGCTGGAAAACATCTTCCGCCACCGCGAACAGGGCAATGCCGATCCGGTCGGCGCCGCCATCGACGGTTCGCGCCAGGTGCAGTTCGCAGTATTGGCCTCTTCGCTTACCCTGGTGTCGATTTTCGCGCCAGTAATCTTCATGGGCGGCATTATCGGACGCTTTTTCGAGTCTTTTGCGGTGGTGGTGACCATCGGCGTCGTGGTATCGCTGTTTGTTTCGCTGACCCTTACCCCGATGCTGTGTTCGCGTTATCTCAAAGTGGCGCAACAGCACGGCATCGTTTATCGCGCGCTGGAGGCGACGTTTGCGGGCCTGGACAAAATCTACCGGCGGTTGCTGGATATCGCACTGAGATTCCGCTGGAGCGTGATATTTGTAACGCTGATTATCGTGGCCTCCAGTGCCTGGTTTTTTGCCAATGTCGGTAAAGGATTTGTGCCTGAAGAAGATGAAGGGCGCTTTATGGTGTTCATCAAGACGCCGCTGGGCGCGAACATTGACTATACCAACAGCCGGCTCGAAAAAATTGAGAAAGTATTGGGTAGCCACAAGGAAATCGTCACCTATTTCACCGCTATTGGCCTGGGCCAGGCAGGGCAGGCCAACCAGGGCATCGCCTTTGTGCGGATGCTGCCGCGCGGGGAACGCACGCTCAGGCAGTCCGAGGTGATCGACGCGGTGCGCAAGGAATTGATGCAAATCCCCGGCGTGCGCGCCTTTGCCGCAGGCGTGCCGCCCATCGGCGGGATGCGCGGTGAACCCTTGCAGTTTGTCGTGACGGGTCCCAATCTGCAGGAGGTCGGCAGGCTCACCACCGCCATGCAGGACAAGCTCTCCGCCATGCCGGAACTGGGGCGGCTGGATGTGGATCTGCAACTTGACTTACCGCAGATCGAGATGAAACTGGACCGCGCTCGCGCCGCTGATCTTGGCTTGAACTCCAAGGACGTTGCACAGGCGGTGAATGTGATGGCAGGCGGCGTGGATGTTGCCCGCTACAACGATGTGCCCGGCGATGGCGAACGTTACGACATCCGTCTCAAGGGTGTCGAAAGTGGTTTCAGGCAACTCGCCGACTTCAGCAAGATCTATCTGCGCAACCAGGATGGCAAAATGGTGCGTCTGGACACAGTTGCCAAATTCGAACAAGCACTGGGTCCGGCGATTATCAGCCGCTATGACATGCAATACGCCGCGAATTTTGCCGGTTCACCCAGCATTCCCCTGGGCGAGGCCGTGAACAAGGTCAAGGATACTGCGGCGGAAATTCTGCCTGCCGGTTACACCATCAAATTCACCGGCCAGGCCGAACAGTTCGGCAAGACCATGGGTTACGCGGCCTTCGCTTTCATCCTGGCCCTGGTGCTGGTGTACATGGTACTCGCCAGCCAGTTCAACTCGTTCATCCAGCCACTCACCATCATGCTGGCCCAACCGCTGGCGATCATCGGCGGTGTTGCCGCGCTATGGTTGATGGGGCATACCTTGAATATCTACTCGATGATTGGCCTGATTCTTTTAATAGGCCTGGTGGCGAAGAATTCGATATTGCTGGTGGATATGACCAATCAGGTGCGCGAAGAAGGCAAGGATGTGGATACCGCGCTCCGGGAAGCCTGTCCCATCCGTATGCGCCCGGTGCTGATGACCTCGGCAACTATCATCCTTGCGCTGCTGCCCGCAGCACTGGGACTCGGCGCCGGCTCGGACACCAACGGCCCGCTCGCCGTGGCGGTGATCGGCGGCATGATCAGCTCCACGCTGTTGACGCTGGTCGTAGTGCCGTCGGTGTATTCGCTGGTGGAGAATGGCATAGTGCGCTGGCAGATGAAGCGGCGGACGGTATGATGGGACGGTCTTGCGATCAACTCCGCATATGCGAATCGCATTAGGTATTGAATACGACGGCTCGGCCTTTTCGGGCTGGCAGCTCCAGGACGACGCGCGCACCGTGCAGGGCTGTGTCGAGGTGGCGCTGTCCAAGGTCGCGGATCACCCGGTGCGCGTAACGTGCGCCGGGCGTACCGATGCGGGTGTGCATGGTATCGGGCAGGTTGTGCATTTTGACTCTGAGGCTACACGCAGCATGCGTTCCTGGATGTTTGGTGCCAACGCCAACCTCCCCAAACAAATCAGTGTCATTTGGGCGCAGCAGGTGATGGATGACTTCCATGCGCGCTTCTCCGCCATGCGGCGGCGTTACCGTTATGTGATTCTCACCCGCCCGGTGCGACCTACCTTTCTCGCCGGGCGGGTGTCCTGGGATTACCGTCCTCTGGATGGGCAACGTATGGCCGAGGCAGGCGCGTATCTGATCGGCGAACACGATTTTTCCTCTTACCGCGCACTCGCCTGCCAGGCCAAAAGCCCGGTGCGCACGGTGCATCGCCTCGACGTAACGCGGCAGGGCGAGTTGATCTTCATCGACATCGAAGCCAATGCCTTTCTGCACCACATGGTGCGCAATATCGCGGGTGTCTTGATGGCGATTGGCGCGGGCGAGCGTGAGCCGGTGTGGGCGCGCGAGGTGCTGGAAATGCGCGACCGCACCCTGGGCGGCGTCACCGCCCCGCCGCATGGGCTATATCTGATGGAAGTGGGTTATCCCGAACAGTTTGCCATTCCGCGACTTTCGCAGACTTCCATGGTCTGGTAACCTAACTGCCTTTATGAATCAGCCACTTTTTACTCAAAATCCCGCCCGCGTGCGTGTTAAAATCTGCGGAATTACCCGCCGCGAGGATGCTTTTGCCGCTGTCCGGCTGGGCGCGGATGCTATCGGGCTGATGTTTTACGCGCCCAGTCCG
>JACPOZ010000071.1 GCA_016191235.1 Gammaproteobacteria bacterium | reverse complement strand
GGCGGGCTTTCAGTGTGAGGGCTGCGTTAGCGTGAAGATTCATCCGGTGTCTCCTTGGGATTGAGTTGCTTAGGAACTCTCAGCCTCAAGGACGGCCCGGATGATCTAGTTAAGGGACAACGTGGTCAGGATTTACACCTAACACTCACAAGACCCGAATTCCTTTGCGTTGATTTCGCCCAATGCTCGGTCAAATATCTCGCCATATCCGGACTTAGCCGTTTCTTCGCCCAACCTCTTGAGGGCCTCTTCCACCCGAAGTCGACCCGCCTGACGAGCCTTCCAACCAGTGGCCGAGGTCAGGGCTTTCCATGCCGACCTCAGTTCCCCGGCTGCCTTGGCGACCTTACCGCCTCCGAACAACAACCCTATGGTTGTTCCAACGGCGTTCCCTAGGCCGCCCCCTGGGCCGACGCACTTACCGCTGACACCGAACAGGTTGTTCGGAACATTCATGCCAAGGGCATTAAGTAGGGTCGCCGAGTAGTTACTGAGTACCTCGGCACGTTGATGCCGATTTACCCAGTTGGTGACCGCCCGGTCCACTCCTTCAAATATGTACAGTCCCGTCGGATCAGAAAAGTTGACTGGGTCCGCGCGGACATACCCGTAAAGGTTGCTGTCACCGCCAGCAAACGAAATCGGGTCGCTTGACGTCCACCGCCCAAGCCCAGCGTCATACTCCCGCGCCCCAAAGTGCGTCAGCCCCGTCTCCGAGCTGTAGAGCCCGCCAGCAAATCCAAACGGCTGGAAGCCAGGCGCAGAGTCGCTGATCACTTCGCCAAATGGGTCGTACGTGATCTCTTGCGCGATCTCGCCAGTTGCTGAATCCACCACAAAGCGCACGCTACCCAGCTGATCAGTCACCAGCCTGAACGTTTGTCCGCCCCGAACCATGTAGTCGGGGACAACACTCGCACGTTTCATAGAAGGGTCTGCCCCAAGTTCAGTTGACACTTCGGGTTTAGTGATTCCTCATGTCGTCAATGACGACGCAAAGACGGCTTCGAACTCTACCGGCGTCAGCCTGCCGAGCGCCCTTTGACGGCGGCGACGGTTGTACTTGGTTTCG